>JBBQYZ010000814.1:0-1761 GCA_038208205.1 Gemmatimonadales bacterium
TCAACGCGGTGAGGATTCTCTTTGTCATGGCGAGGTGTATCCGGATTTGGGGAACGCTGAGTGAGCCGATCGGCGCTCGCTCGAGCGCAGTCACGCGGATGGTGCCGAGGGGCAGATCGCTGCCTTGCAGGGGATGGTGAAACCGCCGGCGCGTCGCACGAGCCGGCGCACCTGGTTGATTCGACCGATTGGGGGAGCCCACGCCGGTCGAATCGGCCGCGCGGTGGGGCGCGGCGGCTGGAGACCGTGACAATCCTACGTCGTGCGCCGGAGAACGGGCAAGGGCCAGTTTTCCGAATCGTCAATGCGGACCGGCGATCGGCGGCCCGAATGGTGGGAGCGTGCTCAGGCCGATCATTGCAGGCACGGCGTCTCGCGCCTGCACGGCCGCCATGAATGGTCCGAGCAGGTGGGCGATGCTGTTCGCGTAGTAGCTCACGAGTGGGCGGCCTCGCGGCAGCACGAGGTAGCCGTCGCGCGTCCGGGCGAGCACCCGCCGCATGCGCAGCATGCGCCACGCGCGGTCGAAGATCTCGCTGCTCGTGCGGTCGGCGCGCAGTCCGCGCGCATTGAGCTCGCGAAGCACGGCGTGCATCTCGTCGACGCGCCCCAACAGCGCGTCGCGCGGGATGAACTCCGAGTCGAAGCTCTGGATCGCCGCACACACGAGCGGCACCGCCGTGACCGGGATCAGCTCGCCGACGCGGTCGTGCAGGTCGTCGCACAACCGCTGCACGCGCTCGAGGCGCTCCGGCCTCGCGATCGCGAACAGGTCGGGCTGCGCGGCGAACCACGGGCCGAGCGGGATGGGCGCGCCCACGACGACAGCGGCTCGTCCATAGCGACGGAATCGGCGCGAGAGGAGCCGCGCCATGTTCGACGCGAGATAGCGCCCGACCTCCCAGACCTGGGTGAGCCGTGAGGTGCGCCGCCCACCGGCGGCGACGTCGAGCTCGCGCAACAGCGACCGATCCTCGAGCACGCGATCGTAGTTCACCGCGACCGGCACCACGTGCAGTCGCGCCGCGTACGCCGGATCGCGGCCGATGCCCAGCACATAGTCGAGCAACCCGATCTTGGGGGCACGCAGCCGGCCGTCGCGGGTGAGGCCGCCCTCCACGAAGATCCCCTGCGTCACGCCCTCGCGCGTGATGAGCTGCACGTAGCGCTCGAGGACCGCGTGATAGAGCGGCTCGCGATACCGCCGACGGATGAAGTACGAGCCGAATGCCTTGAACACCGTCTCGAGCGGGAAGGCCCGCGCCCATTCCCCCACGGCGTAGGAAATAGCGACGCGGCCCGCCAGCGCGTAGCTGACCAGCACATAGTCCGCGTTCGAGCGATGGTTCATCACGTACAGCAGGACGGCATCGTCCGGGTGCGGCGCATCCGCCTCCGGCTGGAGATCGATCGACACCTTATAGAAGAGCCGCAGCAGCCATCCGGCCACGCGATAACCGACCTGGAAGTAGGCGACCGCGTTGAAGAACGGGACGATCTCCCGGATGTAGCCGTCGACGAGCGTCCACGCCGCCTGCTCGCTGGTCCCCTGCTCCGCGGCGTGCCGCCGCACCGCGGCGGCGATCATCTCGTCGGCCAACAGCCGATCCCTGACGTGCGACCGGCTCGCGAGCTTGAACCGGTCGATGCGGGCGGTGTGCATGGCGGGAATACTACGGTGAGAGGGTGAAAGGGTGAGAGGGTGAAAGTGGAAAGGGCACTCCAGCTGAGTTGTTGTGCCCTTCCTTCCCTTCTCACCCT
>JBBQYZ010000815.1:0-1761 GCA_038208205.1 Gemmatimonadales bacterium
GTGAACACACCGTCCTTGAACGCCACGATCGGCGATGTAAACGACACGTCGCTGCGGCCGACTGGGTGAAACGATGGTACGTCGAAATCGGGGCCGCGCAGCAGCGCCACCGCGGCGATGCGGTGCGGTGTCGACACGCGCCTCGTGGTCAGGTCGTCACCGAGCTGTCCGTCGTAGCCGAAGCCCCAGGTCAGCAGCGTGCCGTCGGAGGTCGACGCCACAACGTGCGCGTGACCGGACGCGATCGCGATCACGGGCGGGACGCGCGCGACAACCGGGACAGCACGGACCTCCCACGTCCCATCGCCGAGCTGTCCATAGAGATTGTCGCCCCAGGCCCACACGCGCCCGTCCCTCGTGAGCGCGACCGAATGATCTTCGCCGGCGGCGATCATCGTGACCCCGGTGAGTCCTGGAATCACCGCCGGCGCGGAACCGGCCGCCGGTACGCGACCGCGGCCGAGCTGTCCGAACGTGTTGCCGCCCCAGCTCCACACCGTGCCGTCGCGTCGCAGCGCCAGCGTATGAAACTGTCCACCGCTCACCGCGATCGCGTCAGCGACGCCGGGCACCGCCGCCGGCAGCAGCTGCACCTGCGCGGATCCCTGACCGAGTTGGCCACGCGCGTTCTGTCCCCAGGTCCACACGCGTCCCGATCCATCGATCGCCGCCGAATGAAAAAATCCGGCCGCGATCGCGGTCGCGTTAGACACGCCGCCCACGCGCACAGGGCTGACGGTTCCAGCGGTCGTGCCGATCCCGAGCTGGCCGTGATGGTTGTCGCCCCACACCCACACCGTTCCGTCCGCGGCCAGCGCCATCGAATGCAGATAGCCGGCCGCGATCGCGACGATGTGATCGATGCTGGACACGCGCACCGGCGTGGCGCGCGAGGTGTGCGTGCCGTCCCCGAGCTCGCCCCAGAAGTTGTCGCCCCACGCCCACACCGTGCCGTCTTTCTTCAACGCCAGCGAGTGATTTCCGCCGGCGGCGACTGCCGTCACGTCGAAAAGGTTGGCGGCCTGTGCGCTGTCGGCCGTGCCGCGGTTCATCTCACCGTCGCCGAGCTGACCGAGGACCGCCGTTCCCCAACTCCACACGGTGCCGTCGGGCTTCACCACGACGGTGTGCATCTGCCCGGCCGAGATCACCGCGGCCGCCGATGCGCGCGGCGCGAGCCCGATCGCACACGCAATCAGCGCGGCCGCGACGCGTCGAGCGGCGACGCGGCCACTCGCCTCAGCGAGGGCGATCCCGGCGAACACGAACAGCACACCGTAGGCCGGTACGGTCTTTCGCAGTTCCACGTAAAAGATCAGGCTGAAGCCAATCAGAAAAAGACTCGGACCAAGCGCGATCAATGCGCGCGCCGTGGTGCCCTTGCGAACTGCCGCCAGCACGATTCCGACGATGGCCGACAGCGCCGCCACCGGCACCATCGCGTCGCTGATGCGAAGCCACCACCCGAGCTCGCGTCGCATCGGGCCGATCGCAGGCGAGCCGTCGAAGCCCGGACGCATCTGCGCCACGGTGATCAAATGAGGCAGGCGGAGCTCGACCAGACGCACGATGTGCCGCGCGAACCCCGGCGAGGTGACGACCGAGTCCAGCATGTAGGCACGAATCGCGACCGCCTGTTGACCGGCGCTGCACGCGGCGCAGTTCTCTTCGATCCAGTTCCAGTAGTACTTGTCGTCGAACCCCAGGCCCCAGGGATTCGGCAATTCGCCCCACGCGGCGAACGCCAGCTGCCAGAAGCTG
>JBBQYZ010000816.1:0-1760 GCA_038208205.1 Gemmatimonadales bacterium
CCCACCCGCGCCGCCGCCGAGATCGAGACCTCCAAGGCGTTCGCCAAGCGCCTGATGCTGGATGAGGGGATTCCGACTGCCCGAGCCGAAATACACACCAGTGCGCGTGCCGCGCGTGCCTGCGCGGAGCGATTCGGCGCACCGGTTGTCATCAAAGCCTCGGGCCTCGCCGCCGGCAAGGGCGTCATCGTCTGCGCCACGCTCGCCGAGGCCACGGCTGCGATCGACGACATCCTCGACGGCCACCGCTTCGGCGACGCCGGCGCGGAGGTCCTCGTCGAGGAGTTCATGGAAGGCGAGGAGCTCTCGGTGTTCGCCATCACCGACGGCCGCTCGTTCGTGATGCTGCCCGGCCTCCAGGATCACAAGCGGCTGCTCGAAGGTGATCGCGGACCGAACACCGGCGGCATGGGGGCCTACCTCCCCGTGCATCTGAACGGAGACGCGGGCGACGAGGTCTCCGGCCACCCGGAGGCACTGATGACGCGCGTGTCGCACCAGGTCGTTGGCCCGACGCTGCGCGCGATGTCGCTGCGCGGACGCCCCTTCACCGGGCTTCTCTACGCGGGGCTGATGATCACCGCCGATGGCCCAAGGGTCGTGGAGTTCAACTGCCGCTTCGGTGATCCCGAGACGCAGGCACTGCTGCCCCTGCTCCGGCTCGAGCCGCCGTTGCTCGACCTCCTCCTCGCCGTCGCGACGGGCACGCCGCTCGGTGGCGTCCCCGTCGACCTCGATGCAGCGCTCGCGCTCGTGGACGAACCCGCCGCCCAGCGCGGGGTGCGCGTGTCCGCCGACGGCGCATGCGTGACGACCGTGCTCGCCGCTGCTGGCTACCCCGACTCGCCACGCGCCGGCGATGTGATCGCGCTTCCATCGACGGTGCCGGAGGGCGTGCTGGTCTTCCACGCGGGCACCGCGCGCGACGCCGAGGGTCGGCTCGTGACTGCCGGCGGCCGGGTGCTGGCCGTGAGCGCCGTGGCGCCAACCGTCGAGGACGCACAGCAGCGCAGCATGGCGCACGCCGAGCGCATCGAGTTCCAGGGTCGCCAGCTCCGCCGCGACATCGGCTGGCGCGAGATCGCGCGCCATCAGGCACTGCGTGCCCGAGCTCCCCGAGACTGAGACGATCGCCCGCGACCTCGACCGCGAGGTCAGCGGGCATCGCATCGTCGGCGTCGAGATCCGACGCGCCGATGTGCTTCGCGAAGTGGATGTCGCCGCGTTCGAAGCTCGCGTGGTCGGGACGACCGTCGACCGCTGCTGGCGGCGCGCCAAGCTCGTCGTCCTCGACCTCGACAGCGAAGACCGCATCGTGGTGCAGCCACGGTTCACGGGTGCGCTGCTCCTGAGCACCGGCCCGCTTCCGGACGCTGAGGCGCGGTACTCCACCCTGCATCTCTCGTTGGACGACGGCCGCGACCTGCACTACCGCGACATTCGCCGGCTCGGCACCGTCGCGCTCATGGGCCCCGTCCGCTTCGCGGACTACGCTGACGCATTGGGCGTCGAGCCTCTTGACCCGGCGTTCTCGATGGGCCATCTATCGGTACTTCTTCGGGGGTCTCGACAGGCGCTCAAGAAGGTGCTGATGGATCAGCGGGTGCTCGTCGGAGTCGGCAACATCTACGCGAACGAAGCCTGCTGGCGCGCCGGGGTCGATCCGTCGCGTCGCGCGAGCGACATCGATGACGGCGACGCGGCAGCGCTCCTCGCGGGAATCACGTCGGTGCTGACGGAGTCCATTGCGGCGCGCGGTA
>JBBQYZ010000817.1:0-1756 GCA_038208205.1 Gemmatimonadales bacterium
GGTGGCGCCGGCGACGGCCCAGCACGCCACGAAGGCGAGCGGTCCGACCACGCCGCCCAGCACGAGCGTTCGCCGCAAAAGGTGTGTGTTCATCGGCAGCTTCCAGCAACCGCTTTGCTGGGTGGCAGACTATGGACTCGCTGATCGAAGCCTGATCACGCGGGCATCGGCAGGGCCGCGCGAACCGCATGCGCGTGACGGTCCCGTGTCGACCGGCGACCACGGCGAGCGAATCGGCGAACTGCCGCGCGATCCACAGGCCGCGTCCCGTAGGCATGGCGGGATCCGGCGGCAGCATCCCGAGCGGTGACGCGCCCAAGGTGCCCGAGTCCTCGACCTCGCAGACGATGTCGTCACCGAGCGTCCAGAGGCGCAACACGCCGCTCCCACCGCCGTGCTTCACGCTGTTCGCCGCGACCTCGTTGACCGCGACCGCGAACTCGGGAACCCGCGTCGGCTCGAGCCCGGCGAGCTCGGCGTCGACACTGACCGCAAGCCGGAGATCCTGCAGGTTCGATCCGTCGAACCGCATCTCCCAGTCGGGAACTCCGAGGTCGGGCAGGGTCATGGCGCGGGCTTCGTCGAGGTACGCGCCGGGTTCGACGTAGTCGACGCTCGGGTGGGTGCCGGCCCCGTGCCGGAGATGGGGGTGCACGCGGACCATCTCGTCCATGACCGTGTCACCGGTGGTGGCGCGGCGGTACGGGCAGATCATCTGGCCCTCGACCGACTCGAGGGCGACGTTCAGCGCGGACTCGACCCGCAGCCACTCGGATGCGTCGTCGGCGTCGCATGTCGCGTACGGCGGCTCGCCGACGACGAGGATGGGATCGCCGGCGTCGACGCGCGCCGACACCGTCTCGACGTAGGCGGCGAATGTTCGCCACGGTCGGGTGTAGACGTCCCCGGGTCCGCGACCTGCAACCGCGCGGGCTCGTCGATCGCGCCGCGCAGGGCGCTGGCGTTGACCGGATCGAGCACGACGTTCGGTGATTCGTTCCGGTCGAGCGCGGCCTGCACGATGGGGCCGACGATGCCGGCCAACGTCTGGGGGTTGTCGTACACCACTGCTTGATGCACGAACGGGCCGACCGCCATTGCCTCACCTTCCCGGGAACTGGTGAACGTCCCCCCGTGGCTGGGGAGGGTACCCCTCGGCGGTTGGCGCCAACCTCCGATGTTCACCTCTCGGCGCAGCGGGTGAAGGCTCCGCTCGATGTCGTGATGCTTGCGACCACGCTCGAGACGGTCGCGACCGAGACCTACCTCAACAACCTCGGGCTGCTGAACGATGACAACACTGCAGCGCTGTTCGCCGTGCCGTCGCGGCTCTTGCGCTCTCCGATGGCTGCCGCCGCACCTCGGTTCCGTGCCGTTCCGTGCCACCCTCCCCTTCACGAAGATGCGCGAGAACGCGGGCAGGGCCAGGATCAAGATCCTGGCCCTGCCCTACGCTTCCATGGCGGAGGGACTGGGATTTGAACCCAGGGTGACTTGCGCCACAATGGTTTTCGAGACCATCCGATTCGGCCGCTCTCGCATCCCTCCGTGGCGGGGTCAGTGTAGGCGGCGCCCGGCGAAAAAGTCCTTGAGCAGCACCGCAGACTCCTCGCCGCGCACGCCATCGCGCACGTCGATGGCGTGGTGGACCGGGAATGTGAGCGGAGCCAACCACCAATGGACTAAGAATAATCAGTCTGCGCAACGCTCTATACGCAGACTTCCTGCGCAGAGAAGCATCTGAAGCCTCGTGCGG
>JBBQYZ010000818.1:0-1754 GCA_038208205.1 Gemmatimonadales bacterium
GCTCCTTCCACTTGGACAGCCGCGACTCCGGGGCTCCAAGGAGCTCCGCAGTGATCAGTTCGGCCTTCTCTCGGGAAAGGTTGAAATTGGGCATCTGCGCATTGGGGTAGTCGAACTTGGGATTGAGCAGGCGATTGACGATCCAAATTCGAACGCGTTGTTCGGCCGGGGTCGACACGACCTCATGACGCGCCTTGCGCCCCGCGACGATGAAGGGATCGGGCAGCGCGTCCAACTTGGCCATGCGAGTTGCATAGTCTGGATTGAGAACGATCGTTTCGAGGCGCGTTTTGAGCGAGTTGGCGTCCAGCGCGGGCCCCACACGGCCGCCCACGCCGCCCAGCGAATGGCAGCCCCTACAACCCGTCGCCGCAATCAAGTCGCGACCATCGGAACCGCCGATGATCCTCGGATGGGCGGCATTGGGCTCGTAGCGCGTAGCCAGAACCACGCCGGTTCGTGCGACCGAAATGATCGGCACGAAGTAGAGCGAGTCTCCGACGACTGCCACGCCGGTAACCCCTTGCCCCTCGTCATGACCGTCGTACCGCACCACGTGATGTGGGCTGCGGAGAACCTCATTGCGGTTCAGATCGTAGTCGACCACCACCACGCCTGGTCCCTGCTTCCCGTCCGACGCCGCGATCAGGAACCGATCTTCGTCCGAGGGCTCGAGCGGCCCGGTGCCCGCCCGCAGGAAGATCTGCTGGACCGGGCCGATCGTCGGAACGAAGACAGCCGCTGCATTGGTGGCCATGGATGCATCGGTTCCATCCCAGTGGTAGTCGCGCCCTATCGCGACTTCGAGAAACCGATCGAGCTCCACCCCATTTTCGGCGGCGAAGAGACGATCGCCGGCAAAGGCGAGCCCGAACGGATTGCGAAGCCCCAGCGCGAAAACGAAGGGAGAGCGGCCAGGGCCCGAAGGAAACGGATTTCCGGGGTCGGGTTTCCCGTCCAGCGTGAGCCGCAGTATTTTTCCAAGCGGAATCTCGGTCTTGCTGCTGAGAGCGGGATTGCCGCCGTCGCCGACGGCCACATAAAGTGCTCCCGAGTGAACCGTGCAAGTCCCGATTTGATGCGACAGAGCCGACGGCTCGCTCGCAAAAAATAGGCCGAGCTCGGCGCGGTTCTCCCCTTGGCCCTCGAAGCTTCGGGGAGTTGCCGAGAAGCGCGTGATCGCGTTCCGCAGGATCCCGTCCGAATCACGGTAAGCGTAGGTCGCGAATACGTAGCCGTGCTCGTCATCGAGACAGATGCCCGCCAACCCTGCCTCGCCATCGAGGCCCGGCCACTCGGCTTGAGGTTTGAACGTGGCAACGGTCGCAAACGGCGAGACGCTACCGTCGTTTGCGATCACCTTGATGGCACCGCGGAGCTCGGTCACGAAGACCCTCGGGGCGGATGGCTCGGCGGCAGGATGCTCGATCGCGGCGAGGCTCGTGGGCATCGACAGCCCAGTCGCCACGGTGCGCAGCGAGTAACCGGGCGCGACCGACCAGTGAGCCGCCAACTCTTCGGCGGGCGACGCTTGTGCTCTACGCGCACCGAGAGTTGCCAGCACGAAGATCGCTGCCCGGGTCAGTGCCTTCGAAAGCACTCCAGCGGGCGATCCGAGTCGAGCGGGAGGGCTCTCGTGCGCGCAGCCTTGCGGAGTACGGGACATGAGATTTTGGCGGCCTAGCGTTCCAGATTTGGGTCTCTAGCACGGCGTGAATCGCCCTGTAAGATCGAAACGATTCGCTCGAGGCATC
>JBBQYZ010000819.1:0-1753 GCA_038208205.1 Gemmatimonadales bacterium
GGAGATCGTGAAAGCGGGGAGCCCGGTGCGCGGCATGTACATCATGGGCGAGAACCCGATCATCTCCGACCCGGATGTGTCACACGCCGAGGAGTGGTTCCAGAACCTGGAGTTCCTTCTGGTCCAGGATCTGTTTCTCACCGAGACGGCGCGGTACGCGGACGTCGTGCTGCCGGGCGCCTCCTTCGCCGAGAAGACCGGGACGTACGTCAACACCGAGCGGCGCATCCAGATCGCCCACAAAGCGATCGAGCCACCCGGCGAGGCGCGCGCCGACCTCGACATCCTGCTCGAGCTCTCCAATCGGATGGGGCTCCCCACTCCGTACACCACGGCGGCGGAAGTGATGGACGAGATCGCTCGGGTGACGCCGTCGTGGCGGGGCGTCTCGCACGATCGGCTCTCGGACGGCGGTCTGCAGTATCCCGTGCTCGACACGCGGCATCCGGGCACGGATTTCCTCTTCGAGACGCACTTTCCCACGACCGATGGCAAGGCGACGCTGGTTCCGGTGGAGTTCATGCCGCCGGCGGAGCTGCCGGATGACGAGTTCCCCTTCTGGCTGAACACGGGGCGTCAGCTCTACCACTGGCACACCGGAACGATGACGCGCCGCTCCACGGGCCTGGACGCCCGCGAGCCGACGCCGACGGTGGAGATCTCGCTGGAAGACGCTCGGGAGCTGGGCGTCGGCGACGGGGATCCGGTGCGCATCACCTCGCGTCGCGGCACGATCGAGATCGCGGTGCGGCTGTCTCCGCGCGTGGCGCGCAAGCAGATCTTCATCCCGATGCACTACCGCGAAGCTGCCGCCAATCTGCTCACGAGCACGGCGCTCGATCCCTACGCCGGGATACCGGAGTTCAAGGTCAGCGCGGTGCGCATCGAGCCGGTGCGCCGTCCGTCCTTCGCCAGCGGAGCGTGGGAGTCCCGTGCGTCGGGGAGCCTGGTCGCGGGAGACGATTAGTGGATCTGGGGATCGCGGGGCGGGTCGCGCTGGTCGCTGGGGCGTCGAGCGGACTCGGCCGCGCGGTCGCCCGCGAGCTGGCGATGGAAGGGGCGGCGGTGGCGATCATGGCGCGCCGCCGGCACGAGCTTGGACGGGTGGCGGGCGAGATCGCCGCGGAGTCGGGACAGCGGGTGGTTCCGGTGATCGCCGACGTCAGCGACGCGGCCCAGGTGACGGCCGCGGTCGCCGAGGCCGTAGCAGCGCTCGGGCCGATCGATATCCTGATCGGTAATGCCGGTGGCCCTCCGGCCACGACGTTCGAGAACACGACCGAGGCGCAGTATCGCAGTGCGCTCGAGGTGAATCTCCTCTCGGCCATCCGCCTGGCGCAGCTGTGCGTGCCAGGGATGCGCAACCGGCAGTGGGGGCGAGTCATCTTCCTGTCCGGTCTGGCGGCCAAGCAGCCTCTTCCTCATCTGATTCTGTCCAACACCGCGCGGGCGGGGCTGCTCGGCTTCGCGAAGACGCTCGCCAACGAGTGCGCGATGGACAACGTGCTGGTCAATAGCGTGCTCACCGGGCACTTCGACACCGACCGTTCGCTCGCGCTGGCGGCCATGCGGTCGCAACGGGAAGGACGCTCGGTGGACGAGCTGCTGAAGGACCGGCGGAAATCGGTGCCGATGGGGCGACCGGGCGAGCCGGAGGAGATGGCAGCGCTGGTGGCGTTCCTCGCGTCGGAGCGCGCGAGCTTCATCACCGGAACGGCGATCCCGATCGACGGCGGTCAGGCCGCGAGCAACC
>JBBQYZ010000820.1:0-1753 GCA_038208205.1 Gemmatimonadales bacterium
AGAACGGAGATCATGGCGAAGAGAGCCTATCCGTCGTTGGCGGCAACTTCAATGGCGCCAACAGGAACGGACTTTTCAGTAGGGACACCACCGCCGAAGCTGACCGACAGAAACGCTTATGCGTCGTTTGCCGGCTCCCGACACCTGAACCTCGCGCGAAAACCTCGCGAAATGCCTCGTCGTACTCCCTCAAGTGAAGCAGCTTCTTACGGCGATCAGCCATTTCCGGAGTCACAGCCCGAGGAGGACTCGGAGACGTTCTCTCACATCGGTGAGGACTTCAACGGGAGCGGTTGCGGCGAACTCCACGCGCCGAGCGTTCCAGTCCAGATTCTTAACGTGGTCGGCCAGGACGACGCCTGTGACTCTGCCGTCGTCGGGCAGAGCAACCTCGAACGGATAGCCTTTCGCGTGACTCGTGATCGGGCAGGCAATCGCAAGGCGGGCTTTCGCGTTGTACGCTCGAGGTGACAAGATCAGTGCTGGTCGGCGCCCGCGTTGCTCGTGGCCAGCCTGCGGGTCGAACGTTAGCCAGACAAGATCGCCAGCATCCGGGACGTAGCTGCGGGCTACCACACCTCGTTCCCGAGCTTACCGCCCCAGTCGCTTTCGTCGTGGCGGTTCTTCGGAGTGATGCGGCGGACGAGCTCGTCCAGCGAATAACGGGGGCGGCTCGGCCGGATCACGATGGTGCCGTTGTCCACCGACACTTGGACTGTGTCGCCCTCGTCGAGTTGCACCTCGCGTGCGACCGATTTCGGAAGACGCAAGGCGAGACTGTTGCCCCACTTCGACAGTTGCGTGGTCGTAGCCATGTATCTACATTGAATATACACGGGCAGTCGGGCTTTGTCTACGAATCACCGACACGCCGCGGTGGCAAACGACGAGCGGGGCGGAGCAACGATTCGCGAAAGTGAGCCTAAAAGGGCCAATGTCACGTCGCTTCGCGGATGAGCCAGGTGACGGTGATGTGAGATGCCAGCGGCGAAGAACCGGCACCGGCGGCCTACTGCCCGGTGGCTTTGGTTGGGATCGCATAGAGCGCCGTGCGCGCGCCCATGAACAGCGTCTGCTTGTCCGGACCGCCGAAGGCCAGACTGCCGGGCCGTTGGGGCACCTCGAGCACACCAATCGGCTTTCCGTCGCGGTCGTAGATCCAGATCTGCCCGCTCGCGATATAGACGTGCGCGGCGTCGGCCACCACCGACGTCCCGCCCCGTTCCACAAAGACCGTCGTGGTCAGCGTGCCGCTGGTCTCCAGCGTCGCGACGTAGGTCAGGCCATCGTCCTCACTGGTGAGGTAGTGCCGGTCGCCCGGGGCGAACGCCGCCAGTTGCGAGCTTTGGAGGTACGGACGCCACGTGCCGCCGGCCATGATTGCCGGTGTTCGTGCCAGCGGCATAGAAGTAGCCGCGATGCTCGCCCGGCACGACACTGACGATGGCGGTATTGCTGCCTGGCCCGGGCAATCAACCCAGCTGGTGGTCGGACCACGGTCGGCACCCGTCAACGTGGGACCACCGTGATGGATCGCCTGCTCTGTCGAAGGACGGTGGAACTCTTTATTTCTTTTCGACGCGCGCCGGTGGTTACGGTGGCAGGGACATCTGGTTCACGGTACGGCCGGTGCGCAGGCTGCCTCGCGCGAACTGAAAAACCGGTAAAGACCACCATTTCCTCACAAAACTCGATCGGCGCCGTCCGCGTGCAGAATTGTCCGGTCGGAACGTTGCCCTTTTCTTGCCCTTTC
>JBBQYZ010000821.1:0-1752 GCA_038208205.1 Gemmatimonadales bacterium
AGCTTCGTGCTTCTGGTCGCCTACCTCCGAGGCGGCCGCGGAACTGGCGGGGCGGATCGCGGCGCGGCGAGTCGGCAGCACCTGCTCGCCCTTGGGGCCGTCACAGCGCCCCGCGCGCCTTGATCTCGAGGTACTGGCTCACCACGGCCGCAGCCATCGCGTCGGGCGGCACGTCGAGAACCACCACGCCCGCGTCGCGCATCCGCTGCAGCGCCACCGTGCGCTCGGCCAGCAATTCCTCCGCCGCGGCGCTCGCATAGACGGCGCCGGCCGTGCTCGATTCCGCGAGCGTGGCGGCCGCGATCATCGCCTCGTTGCGCAGCGCGACCACCACCGCCAGGTGTCGCGACGCACCACGTGTGAGGTACGCGAGGAGGGAGCGCGCCACCCGGGCGTCGGTCACGTCAGTGAGCAGGACGACGAGCGCGCGCTTGCGCTGCCGGGCGGCCAGCGCGCGGAAGGCGGCGGCGTAGTCGGGCTCTACCAGCGTGGGCTGCAAGGGAATCAGCGCGGTACGGATCGCCTGCACGGCCGGATTTCCCTTCTGCGCCGGCACGAACACGCGAAGCCTGTCGTCGAACACCATCGCTCCCACCCGATCGCCCGCCCGCGAGGCGACGTCCGCCAGGACCAGCGCCGACGAGAGGGCATACTCGAAGCGCGCGTGCTCTCCCGCCAGCTGGGTCATGGAACGGCCTGCGTCGACCAGGACGTACACCGTCTGGGCCTGCTCGACCGTGAACTCGCGGGTGATCGGGTGACCGCGTCGCGCCGTGGCCTTCCAATCGATGTGCCGAGGGTCGTCGCCGACGGAATAATCGCGGAGCCGGGCGAAGTTGCGACCCTCACCACGACGCCGCGCATCTCGTATCCCGACCGAGGCGAGACGCTCGTGCACGGCGAGCCACCGGAAGCGCCGCACTCCGGAAAGCGACGGTGCGACCACCACGCGATCGAGGCGTCGATAGCGGAGCGTGCGCGCCACGAGACCGAGCGGCGTGCGGGCGCGAAGCGCGATGTCACCGAGGCGGGCCTCGCCGCGCGCAACACCCTCCACGCGAAGCACGGCGGCCAGCGTACCGCGCGGCGGCAGGACTCGCTCCGTCGCGTCACGCTCGACGCGTAGGGCCGTCGCAGGCAGCTCGTCGTGCAGGGTGACGAGCAACGAGCGTCCCCAGCGCGACCGTACCACTACCGTGCCCTCCACCGGGTCCCCGACGCCGATCGCCTCTGGCAGCTCGCGCGACACGCCGAGATCGTCCGCGGTCGGCAGCAGGGCGACGTCGACGAGCACAGCCAGCACGAGAGCGATCGTGGCGGCGAGCGCCACCATCTGACCAACCCGAACACCGCTCGCCAGCCAGAGCGGGGCGAGCGCGGCGATAGCCAGCGCGAGCCGTCGTGTTGGAAGAAAGGCCAGCGCCGCCCGCAGAGCCGGCCGCGCGACGCTCACCGATTCACTCGGGGACGCGTACGCGCGCGAGCAGTGCCATCAACACGTCGTCGGGCGTGCGTCCCTCCACCTCGAGCTCCGGCGACAATGCGAGGCGATGCCGTAGCACCGCCGGCGCCATTCCCTTCACATCGTCGGGCGTCACGTAGTCGCGCCCGTCGAGGACTGCCGAGGCGCGCGACGCGCGGAACAGCGCAACCGTGGCACGCGGCGACGCGCCGAGCAAAAGCATGCGCTCCTCGCGCGTCGAGCGAGTGACGTCGGCGATGTAGGCGCGCACCTCGGCCGCCACGCGCACG
>JBBQYZ010000822.1:0-1745 GCA_038208205.1 Gemmatimonadales bacterium
TCGGCGGCGACCGCGCGCCCGACGCGCCGCTCGCTTTTCTGAACGAGCTGCGCTTCAACTACTACAAGGAGACCGATCCCGATCGCAAGGCATTACCGTTCTCGGTTGCCTGGCAGGGCATGTGGCACGTTGCGGCGACGGGACCGCAGCGGTTGTACATCCACGCTCCGGGTGGCTCCCTGTTCGTGACCGTCGGCGAGACCTACTCGACGCGCATCGACGCGAGCGACACGTGGACGGGCGACGTCAATCTCACGGCCGGCCTTCATCGAGTCACGATCGGCTGGTCGGTGCCGCAGGGCGGCGGCAGACGGTTCGAAGCGGGGACGCTTGTAGACGGGCGTGAAGAACCGTTCGGCGACTCGGCGATCGTCCGGCGGCGCGCCGGGTCCCTTGCGCTGGCGGTCGATGCCGTCGTCCGCACTGCCAGCCGGACACTCGATGCCATTCTGTTCGTTTGGCTGATGCTGCAGGTCGCGCGGACCGTGGCGGCCGCGTGGCCGCGCCTTCGCGCGACGTACGATGCGCACGACGCGGTGGCGATGGCATGGCTTATCGGAATCGCCGATGCGCTCGTCTTCGCGCTGCCGTCGTTCGCGCGCATGGTCACGCTGACTGGCGGCGACGACTGGCTCACCTACGAATCCGAGGCGCGGGACATCGCGCTGCACGGCGGGTGGATGAACGAGGGCGCGGCGCTCGGCCACGGAACCGCGTTTTACGGGCAGCCGTTGTATTCGTATTTTCTCGCTTCGTGCCATTGGCTGTTCGGGGACGGGCTGTTCGGAATCTTTTTCGTGCAGCGTCTGCTCGTCGCGGCGACGGTCATCGCGCTGTGGCGCACCACGGCGCTGCTGTTTGACGAAGCGGTCGGGGCGGCCGCCCTTGTCACGGCCATTGTGATCGCGTACGAGAAGCTTGGCGCGTGGTCGGGCATCCTGTTGACCGAAACGTTGTTCACGCCCCTCGTCTGTGCGTGGGTGTACCTGCTGATACGCCTCGCGCTTCGATCCGATCGTCCCCACCGGCTCGCGATTGCGGCCGGGATCACCGGCGGTCTCGCCACGCTTGCGCGCTCGTCGCTCCTGCTTGGCTGGGTGATCGTCGTCCCGCTGCTCGCGATTGCGATGCCGCGACGGCGTCATCGCCTCGCGAGTATTGCCCTCCTCGTATCGACGATGGTCGCGGTGTCGTCGCTCGCGACCGTGCGTAACTGGGTCGTTGCGCGCCAGTTCGTCCTGATCTCATCGGAAGGGCCGATCGTTCTCTTCCTGGGTAATTCGCCGCCGCCGCTGACGACGCCGCCCGCCTACAAGGCGCGGTACGATCGCCTCGGGCTCGACCCGCGCGTGCAGGCAGTGGCCGAGTACGCGCGTCAGCAGCCGCGCGCATTCGTGCGCGGGCTGTGGCAGAAAGCGCGGTTCACGCTTGGCTGGTTCGAGGAGATGCTGCCCGGGGCGGGCACGTCATTCTTCTACATCGCCGTGTGGATGTCGGCGATCGCAGGGACCGTGCTGCTGTGGTGGATCCGGCCGACATCATTGCCGCTTGCGGCGATCCCGCTGCTGTTGGCGCTGTCTCACTTTACCGCGGTCGTTCTCTTTCAGCCGCACGTGTACGGCGACCGGTTGATCATGCCGCTGTACGTAATGCTCGTGCCGCTTGTCGCGCTTCCTGTCGCGGCCATCGCGCAGGCCGGTGTTCGATTGGGACGCGAATGTACCTCAGCGGCGCTCTGCACGCTG
>JBBQYZ010000823.1:0-1744 GCA_038208205.1 Gemmatimonadales bacterium
TGAAGTCGCGCTGGCGGCAAATCGCGAACGCGGCCTGGAGCTCATCGTCGAGCAGGAACGAGTGCCAGTGGCGATCCCAGTCCGGGCCCATGATGCCGCCGGACAGGTTGAGCTTGATATGATCGACGCCGCTCCTGATCTGCTCGCGTATCGCTTTCACGAAACCATACGGCCCGTCGCACTCGAGTGCGTGACCGGTCGTGAGGAAATGGCCGCCGCTGGTCGTCAGGAAATGGCCTGCGGCATAGAGCCGCGGACCGACGTACTGCCCCGAATCGAATGCGCGCTTCCAGGCGACGTCCATGAAGCTGTGCGTGCCGGCGCAGCGAAAGCCCACGATGCCCGACTCGGTAAGCGCCGTCATCAGGCGGTGACCGAACAAGGCGACCTGCTCGGGAAGCGGCTTCTCCGCGAGGGTCAGGTAGTCGGGATGAACATGGACGTCCCACAGTCCGGGCATCAGATAGGCGCCCCGGAGATCGACGACGGTCGCGTCGCCGGCTTGCGCTTGCCGTCCGTCGGTCAGGATCTCCTGAATGCGGCCTTTCTCGATGACCACGCTCGCGCGCATGGCAGGCGTCGGGTCGACGCAATCGATCAGCGTTGCATTGGTGAGGATCGTTCGCATAGTGCTTCGTTATCTCCCGTGCGCGCCGGCCCCGCAAGCGGCGGCTGCGGCGGCTCGCGCGCAGTGGTTTTTCCCGTTTGTCATGCTTCGATTCTGCCATCAATTGCGGTAAACGCCGCATCGACCCTGTAAGATTCGGCGCATGCAATTCGCACTCATGCTGCCCGCCTCACCGTGACACGTCCCGTCTGCGCGCCTTCAGTAGTACGCCATTCGACGCCCCCGGGTTACACGCCGGTATCTCCCGATACGGGCAACCGGCTCGGGCTCGCGCTGCTCGTCTACATGCTCGCCGTGACCTTGATCATCACGCTGCTGCCATTCGAATTCATGTGGCCAGAGCAGTGGCGCGTGGTCGAGCTGTTCCTCCCCATGGATTTCGTTGCGAACATCCTGCTGTTCATTCCGCTGGGATTTTTCTATGCGCTCGCCCGCAACGCGCACCGCCCGTCGGCGCTGCACGTGCTCATCCTCGGCGCGCTCACGAGCGCTGCAATCGAATCGGCTCAGTTGTTCGAGCCCGCGCGCACGAGCGCGCTGTTCGACGTCGTTGCGAACGCCGCCGGCGCGTGTCTCGGTGCGCTCGCCTACGGGCGCGTCGCGCGCTCGTCGAAAGTCGACGGGCGCCTGGTGGGCTGGCTCGCGCTCGAGCTGCCGCTCATGGGCCTGATCTACCTGCTCGTGCCGCTGCTCTGGATCAACTCGCTCGTCTCGCGCGGTGAAGTGGTGCGCTCGCTGACGGTGGTCCTGCTCGGCATCTTCGGTGCCAGCGTGCTCGGCGGGATCCAGCGCTATTACTTCGTCACGGCGCGCCGCGCCGACGCGGGCCGCACCGCGCTATTCGCCGCGCTCTGGTTTCTGGCAGGCGTTTTCGCCGCCCTGCCTTTTCGCCCGGTCGAGATGGCCGTGGGCGCGGTGGCCGTCGCGGCGCTCACCTGGTGGCAGGGGCGACGAACCGTGCGAGGGGTCGATTACAACCGGCGTTTCGAAGTCCCGGTGCTCAAGGCCGCGGCGCCCGCTTATGCCGCATACCTCGCGCTCATCGTGATCGCGCCGCTCGACGCCGGCGTGACCGAGTGGACGCTCCACGTGGGGTTTCCCGCGGGCGCCGCCGAA
>JBBQYZ010000824.1:0-1735 GCA_038208205.1 Gemmatimonadales bacterium
CGTCCCGAGCGCTCCGGCCCGCTCCACGAGATCGGCGCCCTCGCGATCGGCGCCTTCCCGGTCGAGCTCCAGTCGGCGAGCCTGATCGTGTCGCTCACGCACGCGCTTCTCCGAGCGCTCGAGAGCGGCGCGCGCCTCCGAGACCGCGCGGCGCGCCTCCTCCTCGACCGCCGTCCGTCCGTCCAACGCCGCGCGCGTGCCGTGGAGCTCGCGCTCAAGCGCGGCGCGCTCTTGCACCGCCTGCTGGTGATCCTCGGCCAGCCGGTTACCGAGCTGCTCGCCGGTGCGCCGTTCCTCCTGCGCGCGCTCGCGTCGCGCGGTCGCACTGCGCTGGCGTTCCTCGGCCACGCGGATCTCGCTCTCCATGCGCATCACGTCTTGCCGCTGCGCGCCAACGAGGCGCACCAGCTCGGCGCGTCGCCCCTCGGCAGCCGCTCGAGCCGTGTGCGCCTCATCTCGACGCCGCTCGGCGTCCCGCACCCGATTCTCACCGGCCGGAAGCTCGAGCCGGTGCGCCGTCACACGCTCCTCGAGACGGGCGAGCTCTTCGCGCCAGGCCTCCATCTCGCGCGAGGTCAGCGTGAGCTCCACGGCGAAGCGACGGGCCGTGAGCGCACCATGCCGCTCGGCGCGCTTCCGCTGCCGGGCCAGGGAGCGCACCTGACTCTGCACCTCTCCGATCAGGTCATCGAGGCGTGCCAGATCCACGGTGCTCTCTTCCAGTCGCCGCTCCGTGGTCCGGCGCCGGTCACGATACACTCCCACGCCCGACGCTTCCTCGAACAGCTCGCGCCGGTCGTCCGGGCGGTCGGAGAGCAGAGCATCGATCATCCGCGCCTCGATGACCACGCCGCAGCCCGCGCCGAGGCCCGTGCCCCGGACGAGGTCCTGGATGTCGCGGAGCCGGCATGGCGCGCGATTGAGCAGGTACTCGCTGTCGCCAGAGCGCGAGAGCCGCCGTGTGATCACCACCTCGCGAAAGGGTGTGGACAGCGCCCCGTCGTCGTTGTCGAAGTGGAGAGACACCTCGGCGATGTTGACCGCGCGCCGGGCGGACGAGCCCTGGAAGATCACCTCCTCCATCTTCACACCGCGCAGCGCGCGCGCACGCTGCTCGCCAAGCACCCATCGCACGGCGTCGGAGACGTTCGATTTGCCACAGCCGTTCGGGCCGACGATGGTAGTCACGCCAGGCTCGAACACGAGCTCGGAGCGGTCGGCGAATGACTTGAAGCCGTGCAGCTCCAGCCTGGTCAACCGCACTAGAAGGTTCTCCCCGTTCGGTACGTGATGGATGGTGTCTCACCCTCGGCGCTCAGCAGCGAGGCGAGCGTGGCTGCCTGATCGCTGCTCTCGAACGCGCCTGCGTACACCGTGACGCGCCCGTCGTCCTGGAGTAACGCATACGCGGGGAACCCTTTCAGCCGATAGTCGCGCACCAATGTCTCCGCCCGCTCGCGCGGGATGCCGCCGCGCAGCGCGACCGCATACGGTGCGCGCACGACCCGTCCGTCCGTCGGCGCGAGCGCCTTGTCGCGGCGAAGGGTGGCGAGAAGAGAGTCCGCTTGCGCGCGACTCGGAAAGGCTCCGGTCAGCACGCGATACCAGCGCGCGCTGTCGGTGAGGACGATCGGCGCGTAGGTCACGGCTGGCGAGCCCCGTCCATCTTCCTGCTCCAGTCGCGCGTTCGCGTCCGCGCGGCTGTTGAAGGTGACGAGCTCCACCGCATACATCC
>JBBQYZ010000825.1:0-1729 GCA_038208205.1 Gemmatimonadales bacterium
GGGTCGCCCGCACCTCCAACTCCCCCACTTCGCTGTTTGTTCCCGCCCGTGCGGGCGCCGGGGGGGGGGGGGGGGCCGGCCCCCCCCCCACCTCCGGCGCTTTCACGGCAAGACCATGAACGTCCCAACGGTGCTCACCGACATCCTGGTGGTGCTCGTCGCCGCCAAGCTCGCAGCGGAGCTCGCCGAGCGGATCGGCATCCCTGCGGTCGTCGGTGAGATCGTCGCTGGTGTGCTCGTGGGACCGTCGGTTCTGCACCTGGTAGGCAACCACGACCAGGTGCTGCGTACCCTCGGAGAGCTCGGCGTCATCCTGCTCCTGCTCGAGGTCGGCCTCGAGATGGATCTGACCGAGCTCGGCAAGGTCGGGAGAGCCTCGATGCTGGTCGCGACGGTCGGCGTCGTGACACCGCTCGTCCTCGGCTTGGGCGCCATGGAGCTCATCGGCGACGACTTCAAGACCTCGCTTTTCGTGGCCGCCGCGCTCACCGCCACGAGCGTCGGCATCACGGCCCGGGTCTTCGGCGATCTGCGAGCCCTGGCCACGACCGAGGCCCGCATCGTCCTCGGCGCGGCGGTGGCCGACGACGTCATGGGATTGGTGGTGCTCACCGTGGTGGTCCGCCTGGTCACCGAAGGCTCCGTGTCGGTGCTCTCGGTCGCCGCCATCGTGTTCGTCGCTGTCGCCTTCCTCGTCGTCGGCAGCGTGGTCGGATTGCGGATCACGAGTCCGCTGTTCTCATTCGTCAATCGGCTGTCTCGGTCCACTGGCACGCTTGTCGCGCTCGCACTCGCGTTCACGCTCGCGTACGCCCGACTCGCCGATGTGGCCAAGCTCGCACCCATCGTTGGCGCTTTCGTGGCCGGCATCGCGCTGACGCGAAGCGACCAGGCCGAGCGGATTCGTCGCGAGCTCACACCGGTTGGGCACCTCTTCATCCCGGTCTTCTTCTTGCAGATCGGCATCGACGCCAAAATTGAGTCGATCGTTCGTGGTGGAGTGCACCGCGATGCGGCGGTGCTGCTCGTCGTCGCCGTGCTCGGCAAGCTGGTCTCCCCGCTGGGGGCCGTGGGCTCGCCCGGCGACAAGCTGCTGATCGGGCTGGGCATGCTTCCGCGTGGTGAGGTCGGCCTCATCTTCGCCACGATCGGCCTGCAAAACGGAATTCTCAACAACGATCTCTACGCCGCTCTACTCATGGTTGTGCTCGTCACGACCCTGGCCGCGCCGCAACTGCTGAAGATCCGCTACAACCAGATTCGCTCACACGCCCAACGGACGTCGCCGACAGTCATAACGACCATGCCTCCGGGGGGCTGGCTCGTCGTCCGCGACGACCAGGTGTCGTTCGCCGCCCAACCTCCCGACCAGGCCGGCCTCGTGGTCGCGCTGCAGGCCGCGGTACGCGTCGGCCGCAACCAACCCACACCAGAGCTATTCGACTGGCTCGTCAACCTCCCGGCCGAGACCCCGGCGTGGGATGCGCGGGCGACCGGGGCGCTGTTCGATGTGATCGAACGCGGAAACGCCCGTTCCTGGCGGTTCCTAGACACGGTCGGAGTGCTTGATCGTGCCCTTCCGGAACTGGCCGAAGCGATCCGATCCCGCGATGTAGATCCCTTCTCCCTCGACCCGCTTGACAGCCACCGCTTCGTGATCCTGGAGCAACTGCGTCGCCTCGACGCGGGTGATCCACTCGCCATCGAGTTCGAGCGCCTGGACCACACC
>JBBQYZ010000826.1:0-1728 GCA_038208205.1 Gemmatimonadales bacterium
CCGATCGCCGCGCTGATCTCACGCAGCATGTCGGGCCCCACGGCACCCAGCGCTCCGTGCGCGGGATCCTTGGCATCGATGATCTCGGCGCCACCCGCGAGCGCGGCACGCGCTTCGCCGACGTCTCTCACACTGATCAGTAGCCGCACCCTGCCCCCTTTGTACCCGTCCGTCTCCGAGGCTATGTTAGCCAGTCGGGGGCAGGATCCGATAGACGTTCGGGGAGACAACGGATTGGGAACAGGGGCGCAGGAGACCCGATCGCCCTCCACGGGAGCGCCGCTCGCGGGAAGCGTCCTGCTCGTGACCGGCGCGTCGAGCGGGATAGGACGCGCCATCGCGCTGGCCGCCGCGGGCGCCGGCGCGGACGTCGCCGTGACCTACCGAGCCAGTGAAGCAGGTGCGCGCGACGTGGCGGCGGCGATCGAGCGCGCGGGACAACGCGCAGCAGTCTTCCGACTCGATCTCGCCGACCCGGGCTCGGTCTCGGCACTTGGCCCCGCCGTAAGCGCCGCCTTCGGGCGCGTGGATGTCTGGATCAACAACGCCGGAGCGGACATCCTGACCGGAAGCGGCGCTCGACTTTCGACCATGGCCAAGCTCGACATGCTCCTCGCTGTCGATCTGCGCGGCACCATCCTCGCGTCGTGGCGAGCCGCTGAGCTGATGGGTGCACAGCCCGCAGGCGGTGTCATCATCAACATGAGCTGGGACCACGTGATCACCGGAATGCCGGGGCGGAACCCGCAGATGTTCTCGGCGGTGAAGGGGGGAATCCAGAGCTTCAGCAAGTCGCTCGCCCGGTCGGTCGCCCCAAAGGTGCGCGTCAACGTCCTCGCCCCTGGCTGGATCGAGACAGCGTTCGCCGGCGAGATGGACCCGGACCACCACCGCTCGGTCGTCGATTCCACGCCGCTCGGCCGGTGGGGTACCCCCGACGACGTCGCGCGCGCTGCCATCTTCCTCGCTTCCCGCGATGCATCGTTCCTGACCGGTCAGGTCATGATGGTGAACGGCGGAGTAGTCATGTAGGTGTCAGGTGTCGGGTGTCGGGTGTCAGGTGCCGGGAACTGCGAGGAGCCACGACATCGCGCGGGGCGGATTGAGGTGGAGCGGAGGGGACACCACAAGGCCCCTCCTCCCCCTGACACCCGACACCTGACACCTGACACCTGCCGTCAAGACACCTGCTTTCCCAAGGAGACCCCATGCCCAAGAAAGATCCGACCTACGACGAACCACAGATCGCCGAAAAGCTCAAGGACCTTCCTGGCTGGTACTATGAGGACGGGTGGATCCGGCGTCAGTACAAGACTGACGGCTGGCCGACGACGCTCATGCTGGTCAACATCATCGGCTACCTCGCCGAGGCGGCCTATCACCACCCCGACCTCACTGTGACCTGGGCCAAGGTGTGGGTGAAGCTGCAGAATCACGCGGCCGGCGGGATCACCGACAAGGACTTCGAGCTTGCCCGCAAGATCGAGGAGTCGGTGCTCTGGCGGCCGCAGGGTGGCGCGCTCGAGGGGACGCCGAACAAGTTCGTGCGCGCGGGCGACGCGAAATAGCCGTGACCGGAGGCGGCGCACCGTCGCGCGTCCTCTTCGTCACTGGGAAGCTGGCGGAGCCGGCGCTTCGGCGAACGCTCGCCGAGATGGCGTCGCCGTTCGCGTACGATGTCGCGGTGCTCCGCATCACGGTTGCTGCGCTGATGACGACGCAATGGAT
>JBBQYZ010000827.1:0-1723 GCA_038208205.1 Gemmatimonadales bacterium
CGAAGCCGACGGCGACCCGCCCGTGAGGAGACGGAAGCGATCCTCGATCCCGGCCAGGATCCGCTCCAGGGTCAGCATGCGCACGCGGGCCGCGGCGAGCTCGACGGCGAGCGGAAGCCCGTCGAGCCGTTCACAGATCGATGCGACGACGGCCGCATGCTCCTCGGTGAGCGTGAAATTCGGCCGGGCGCTCGTCGCCCTCTCGGTGAAAAGGCGAACGGCGTCCTCGGCGCGCAGCGGCGGCACCCGCCACACTGTTTCGCCCGCGAGGCCGAGCGGTTCGCGGCTCGTCGCCAGGATCGTCAGCTCGGGACAAGCGTGCAGCAACACCGCGGCGACGTCGCGACAGCCGGCGAGGACGTGCTCACAGTTGTCAACCACGAGCAGGACTCGGCGGCCTGCGAGATGTTGCGCGACACGCTCGAGGGGCGAGTAGCCGCGGGTGTCGTGGATGCCGACGACAGCCATGACGGCATCGATGACGCCGGTCGCTTCATTGCAGGGCGCCAGGTTCACCCACCACACACCCCCGCCGAGCGCGTCGCCGAGATCGAGCGCGAGCGCCGACGCCAGACGCGTCTTGCCGCAACCACCGGGACCGACAAGCGTGACCAGCCGGGCCTCCTCGAGCAGGTTGTGGCCTTCGGCGAGCTCGACATCACGACCGACGAAGCTGGTGAGTACCACGGGCACGGTTGCCCTGGCCATGTCGAGAGACCGCAGCGGAGGAAAGACTTCCGCGAGTTCCGGGTGCTGCAGCTGGTACACCCGCTGGGGGCGGCCCAGTGCTTTGAGGCGGTGCACTCCGAGGTCGCGCAGTGCGGCGGCATCGGGCAAGCGGTCGCCGACCACGTCTGCGGTCACGCTGGACACGAGCACCTGACCGCCGTGAGCCAACGCCCGCAACCGAGCCGTCCTGATGATCGCCTCTCCCGCATAGTTGCGGTCGTTGCGCAGATCGGCCTCGCCCGTATGCACAGCCATGCGGACGCGCAGAGGCTCGGACGTCGGCCACGACTCGGTCGCGAGGACGAGCTGACAGTCGAGCGCGGCAGCCACCGCGTCGGACGCCCGGGTGAACACCGCGACGATGCTGTCGCCCTCCCCCTGTTCCTCGGGCCTGGTCCCACCATGAGCCTCGACAACGGTGGCGAGGATCGCGAAATGCCGAATGACCGCCAGACGCATCGCGTCGCGGCCGGCCTCCCACGACCCCGTGGAACCCTCAACGTCCGTCAACAAGAACGAGACCGTTCCCTGCGGGAGCTCGGCGTGTGACTGTTCGGGTTTCAGCACTGGTACCGGCAATTCTGCCCCAGCCAGGCGCAAGTGGCTCGATGACATGCGAGCAGCATGAGGCCCGGTGCGGCTGACAACATCAACCAAGTGGTTGATCCGCCCCGCCCTGAGGTGTCTCGCCTCCGCTAAGCAGGTGGCACTACGCGTTGACCGGTCGAACGGCACCCGATCTCTGCAGAGCTCTGATCGACTTCAGCCAAAGCTTCAGCCTAAGTTCCGTGTCCCTGGCCGTTCGCTGACGTCTGTGTCACCCACCACAATGCGTCGACCAGCACATTCGCGTCCGACGCCGTCCACGAACGTCCGGCGGATCTGCATGACGCGCAAGGGGTCGGGGGTTCGAGTCCCTCACGGCCCACCCCCGAGTGTTTCGTAGAGGAGTCGGATGGTCCTACGTTGTCGACCTCGCGCCCGACCCCGCGAT
>JBBQYZ010000828.1:0-1723 GCA_038208205.1 Gemmatimonadales bacterium
TCCCGCTCGGCGTCGACATCACCGCGTATGAATCTGTGCGTCCCGCTCCGCGCTCCGCGCTCGGCGCGTCGAGCGGCAGTCGGCTGGTGGTGTGCGTGTACGACCCGACCAGCCGGACACGTGCCGCGAACGTGCTCCGGGTGATCGCGCTCCTCGCCCCGCGCCACGCGGAGCTGCGCCTCGCTCTCCTCGGCGCCGGATCCGATCACGAGGACCTGCGCATGCACGCGGCGGCGCTGCGCATCACCGCCCAGGTCAGCTTCCTGGGTGAGCGTGAAGACCATCTGTCCGTGCTCCACGCCGCCGATCTCGGGTGGGTGGTGGCGAACGGCGACAATGCGGCCTTCGCACTGCTGGACCTGCTCGCGCTGCGCGTGCCCGTGCTCGCCGAGCGCGGGACGCTGGCGCAACAGTTCGTCGCCGATGGTATCGCCGGTCTGCTGCTGGCTCGCAGCGATCCCGCGGACACAGCGGCCGCGGTGGCGCGGCTGCTCGCCCAGGATGAGCGCCGAGCGACGATGGGCAACGCCGGCCGCGCACGCGTCGCCCGCGACTTCACCGAGGAAAGGATGATCGACGGCTTCGAGCGTGTCGCGGCCGCCGCCGGTGAGCGGTCGCGGCGGTAGCCGCTGCTGGATCTGCCGCCTCTCGCTTCCCCCTTCCCTCTTCCCTCGTCGCCGCCGTGCCCCGCGCACTCTCTCTCGCCGACCGCGCCGAATATCTGGCGCTCCGGGGGATGATCGCCGCCCTGGGCGCGGTGCCGTGGGAGCGGGCGACGCGCACCGGAGCGCGGTTGGCGGCACTCGGATACCGGCCGTTAGGCATCCGCAGGCGCACGGTGGAGAGGCAGATCGCCGCCTGCTTCCCTGACCTCGGTGCCGAGGACGTGCGCCGCATCGCCCGCGCCTCCTATGAGCACCTCGGGCGCGTGACCGTCGAGACCGCGCTGCTCGGGAAGATCGGACGCGAGGGTGCGTTGTCGCTCGTCGCGCACGTCGAGGGCTGGGACGCGGTGGAGCGCGCGCTCGCGCTCGGACGCGGGCTCATCCTGGTGAGTGGGCATCTCGGCAACTGGGAGCTGGGTGGGGCGTATCTCGCCGCGCGTGGCGTGCCGATGGACGTGGTGGTGCGCTGGATGGGCAACCGCCTCTTCGACGGATACCTCTCGCGTACGCGCGCCCGACTTGGGATGACGGTGGTGCGCGACCGTGACGCCGTTCGTCGCGTCCCGCGGTCGCTCCGGGCTAACCGCGCGGTCGCCTTCCTCACCGACCAGGGGGTGCGGCGTCTCGCGTCCACCTACGTCCCCTTCTTCGGCAGGCCGGCAAAAACGCCGCGTGGTCCGGCGGTGTTCGCGCTCCGCTGGAGCGTGCCCGTTGTGTTCGGCGCCATGATGCGCCGATCCGATGGTCGCTACGATTTCCATTTCGAGGAGATTCCCGTCGAGAGCACGGGCGATCGCGAGGCTGACGTGGACCGCGTGGTGGCGCTGTATGCGCTCGCGCTTGAGCGCTGGGTTCGCCGAGCGCCCGAGCAGTACTTTTGGCAGCACCGCCGGTGGAAGCGTCAGCCCGCGAATACTCCACCCGAGCTGCGCGATCCCGTATGAGCGACGCCCGTGCGCCGCACCGTGAGCGCTTCGTCTCCGCGTCCGAGCTTGGCGAGTACGCCTACTGCCGGCGCGCCTGGTGGCTCCGCGCGGTGAAAGGAGCGACGTCGGTGG
>JBBQYZ010000829.1:0-1716 GCA_038208205.1 Gemmatimonadales bacterium
GTACACGATCGACGTCGGGATGCCGCGAATCCCGAACTGGGTCGATGCGGCCGGTGCGCGATCGGTATCGAGCTTCGCGACGATCACCCGCCCCGTGTACTTTGCCGCGAGCGCGTCGACGGCCGGTGCCATCACCTTACAGGGCCCGCACCAGTCGGCGTAGAAGTCCACGAACACCGGCACCTGCGCCTCGGCGATCGTCCGCGTGAAAGTCTCGTCATCGAGCTTGAGCGGCCGGTCGAGGAGGATCGGCTTCGCACACTTGCCGCATTTCGGGCGATCGGCGACGCGTGTCGCGTCGAGGCGGTTCCACGTCAGGCAGAACTGGCAGCGGACGGTGACCTTGGCGGTAGCCGCGGGCGCGGCGGTGGACTCGGCGGTCATTCCTCCTCCTCTGGAACCTCGTTCGGCGCTATATTCGTAGCAGCAGCGCGACGTGCGCGGCACAGCATGCACGGGGCGGTAGCTCAGTTGGGAGAGCACCTGCTTTGCAAGCAGGGGGTCAGGGGTTCGATTCCCCTCCGCTCCACTCGCAAGACGAAGGCCGACACTCAGGTAGGGTGTCGGCCTTTGTCGTTCCGAGAATCGCTCTAGCGTAGACGGAACGGTCGCGGCCGAAAACCCCCTCGAAAACCCTTGTCGATCACTGGACTTTAACCCGCTGCTTTTTTGCCGCGGGATCGCGCAGTTTCATTGGCGAGGTGACGATCGCTGTCACGGCTCTCCTGCCCCTTACACTCCGGGAGGCCCGCTGGGCGACCTCAATCGGACACGGTAGCGCCCACCGAATGGGTCGACGTAATTCAGCCCCGCGCGTTCGTAGGTTGCGCGAGGGATCCCGATGTCGGCGAGCCAGTGTTCACCGGCCATTTCGCCAGTCGTGCCGACTTTCGGCAGGGCCAGGGTCAAGGTGGCGCACGCCCGGATGCACGCGCCGGGACATTCGCCGGTCGTCGCGTCCAGACCGGACGGTATATCGAGCGCCAGAATCGGCGCGCCCGTGGCGTTCGCCCACTCAATGAGATCGGCGACGCGCCCGCGCGGCGCCGTGCGCAGACCATAGCCGATGAGCGCGTCGACGATCAGATCCGGACGCTCCCGAGCCACGTCCATTGCTCCAATCTCATGGGTGCGGGTCGCGGCGAAAACCTTCCGCTGGAACGCCGGAACGTCGCCAAGGCGATCAGGTTGCGCCAGAACGAGCCCCACACCGACGTCTCTATTCGCCAGGTGCCGTGCTGCGCAGATGCCGCCGCCACCGTTTCCACCACCACCGGCGAGAACGACCACCCGCGCGCCACGCCAGTCTGCGCCCAGCAGTGCGAGGGTGTGCGATGCGAGAGTGCGGCCTGCATTCTCCATCATCTGAAAGAGATTCGGGCCGGTTTCCTCCGTGGCGATGCGATCGATTTCGCGCATTTGCTCGGCGTTCACGCAGGGGACCCTGATCCCGTCTTCGGTCTCGAGCTCGGTCCCGGGAGTCATCGAAACCACCAGCGCCGCAGTAGCGACTGGATCATCGGTGTCAGACGCGTGCGGTTATAGGCATCGGCGGCCTTCTTGATCGCTTCAGCCTGGGTCGGATAAGGGTGAATGACTCGAGCGAGCGTCCTGAGGCCGACCCCGGCGACCATGGCCAGGGTAATCTCGTTGATCATCTCCCCCGCATGGCGGGCGACGATCGTCGCCCCCAGGATCCGGGAGGTCCGCACCGAG
>JBBQYZ010000830.1:0-1709 GCA_038208205.1 Gemmatimonadales bacterium
GGTCGAGACGCCCGGCAGCGCCGCCCTGGCGACCGCCGGGTCAAGGGTCGGGATGCACCTGCCGGCGGACGCGCTGCGGGTCCTGCAATGAGCGCTGCCGCGCTGCCCCGGGCCGGCGCGGCCCGGCAGGAGCGGGACCTCGAACGGCCCACGGCCTGGCTCCTCTCGTTGCTGGTCGCCGTGCCGCTCGTCGTCTTCTTCCTCCTGCCGCTCGCGACGATCCTCGGGCGTTCGCTCTCGACGCCGGACGGGATCGGGCTCGCCAATTTCGCGGCCGTCCTGGACTCCCGCCGCTTCGGCAACCTCCTGCGCAACACCGTCGTCATGGCCGGCTTGTCCACCGCGCTCACGGTCGTGCTCGGCTTCCTCTACGCCTACGCGCTCCAGCGCACGCGCGCGCCGATGCGCCCGCTGCTGCGCATGATCGCGCTGGCGCCGCTCTTCGCGCCATCCATGGTGCAAGGGCAGGGATTGCTGCTCCTGCTCGGCCGCAACGGTTTGCTCAACCGATCCCTCGGGCTCGGGATCGACATCTACGGCTTCCCCGGCCTGATCGTCGCAAACCTGCTCTACGCCTTTCCCTACGCGTTCCTGATCCTCTCGGCCGCGCTCGCGGTGGCGGACCAGCGGCTGTATGAGGGGGCGGAGACGCTGGGCGCCGGGCCGTGGCGGATGTTCCGCGACGTGACGCTGCCCGGCGCGCGCTACGGCATCGCGGCCGCCACCTTCGTGACCTTCACGCTCATCATCACGGATTTCGGCAACCCGATGGTGATCGGCGGCGACTACAGCGTGCTCGCGACCGAGGTCTACAACCAGGTCATCGGCCAGGCGCAGTTCGAGCGGGGCGCCGTCATCGGCATCGTGCTCCTAGTGCCGGCGGCGCTGGCCAAATGGGTCGAGAAACGCGTCCTGCCCCGGCAGCACGCGCTCGTCTCGGAGCACTCGAAGCCGCTCGTCGTGACACCTGCGCCGCTCAGGGACGGGCTGTTCGGCCTCTACGCCGCCGCCATCGCCGCCGTTATCGCGTCCGTCGTGCTGATCGTCGTGGCGGCGAGCTTCGTGACGCTCTGGCCCTACAACATGGCCTTCACGCTCAAGCATTACGCCTTCGACGTGCAGAACGGGATGGAGCCGCTCTGGAACTCCATCCTCGTCAGCCTCGCCGCCGCCCTCGCGGGCGTCGCGGCGACGACGCTTGCGGCCATAGTCGCGCACAAGTTCCGTACGGCGCTCGCAGGCCCGATCTCCTTCGTGGCGATCCTGCCCTCCGCCGTGCCCGGCATGGTGCTCGGCCTCGGCTATATCCTCACCTTCAACGACGCCGGCAACCCGCTGAACGCGCTCTACGGCACCTTGACGCTCATCGTCATCCTGACGGTTTACTACAACCACGCCCACGGCTTCTTGCTCGCCTCCACGAGCCTGCGCCAGATCTCCGGCAGCTTCGACGAGGCGGCGACGACCTTGGGCGCGGGCGCGGTCCGGGCGCTGCGGACGATCACGCTGCCGCTCCTCTGGCCGACCATGCTTGGCATCGGCGTGTTCTATTTCATGCGCAGCATGGTCTCGCTGTCGGCCGTGATCTTCCTGGTCACGCCGGCCACCCAGGTCGCCTCGGTCTCGGTGCTGCAACTGACCGATCGGGGCGCCTACAACCAGGCTGCCGCGTTCTCGACCTGCATCATGGCGATCGTGCTCGCCGCGCT
>JBBQYZ010000831.1:0-1707 GCA_038208205.1 Gemmatimonadales bacterium
TCCCTACCAGCTCGTCTACCAGGGCGCTCACTCTCGAGAGTGCCGTCGAGGACGACGCACGCGCGGTCACCGGGTTCGACGCGAGCGGCTGCGGGCTCGTCGCCGTCGAGGTCGACGGCCAGGTGATCCAGCTGCTCGCCCAGCTCGCCGCCGACGACCACTCGCGCGGCGTGCGGGTACGGACCGGCGACATCGTCCGCGTCGCCGAGGTGGACGCGGCGCGCGGGCGGTGCACCGTGCGCTCGATCAGCGCCTGAACCCCTACTCACTCTCCCTCCCTTTCCATAAATGCCAACCATCTTCATCACTGTCGCGCTCATTGTGGTCGGGGTGCTCGTCGTCATTCCCGCCATCGTCGCGTCGTTCCTGCGCAACGTCGACGCCGGCACGATCCGGCTCGTGAGCTGGTTGAACGGCGGCACAGTCATCTACCGCGGGCCCGGCAAGTCGAAGGAGATTCCCCTGCTGACGATCGGCACCTCGATCTCGAGCAAGGTGATCAACGTGGACCTCGACATCACCGACCAGACGGCCGACCTCGATCAGGGCGGCACGCCGCAGCCGATCAAGGTGCGGGTGCTCGCCAGCGCCATCGTTTCGGTGGGCGACACGGACCAGATGATCAAGACGGCCGCCAACCGCTTCTTCGCCAAGCCGGAGGCCGATCAGGTCAACACGCTCACCGACCTGCTCTCGAGCTCGGCCCGCCGCGCGATCAATCTGCTCACGCACGACCAGCTCTTCTCGGCCAAGTCGGCCCCGCGCGTCCTGGCGGCCGGCACGTCGCCTTCGGTGGCGGTCGCGGCGCCCACGCCGAGGGCGGTCACCACGACGATGCCCGATGGCCTCGCGACGCTCGACGACGACGACGATCCGCTCGCGGTGATCATCCGCAAGGCGTGCTCGCGCGAGCTCACCGACCTGGGGCTGATCTTCAACTCGCTCAACATCAAGCTGGTGCAGAGTGAGGTCGCCGACGCGCGCCGCCGCATGTCGGCCGCCGAGGCGCAAGCCACCGCGGACATCGTGTCGGCCCAGCAGGCACGACGCGCCAAGGAGGCGACGATCGAAGCGGAGCGCATCATCTCCGACCGGCAGCGCGAGCTGGAGCAGACGCGTGCCGGCAACGCGGCGCTCGTCGCGCAGGCCGAAGCGAAGCGACAGGAAGCGATGGGCGTGCAGCGCATCGCCGAGCTCGAGGCGACGCAGATCGCGCAGGCGCGCGCCGATGCTGCACGGGTGACGATCGAGGCGCAGGCCGCCGCCGAGGCCGAGGCGATCCGCATCAGGACCGTCGCCTCGGCGCAGGCGGAGAGCATCGAGAAGGTGAACAAGGCGATCGCCGCCGGTGGCGAGAGCTACTTCCGCTATCGGCAGATCGAGATGCTGCCGATCATCGCGCCCAAGATCGCCGACGCGCTCGCCGCGGCGCGACTGATCACCATCTCTGGTGGTGAGGACGGTGGAGCGGCCAACGGCGCCACCAACCAGATCGCCAGCGTGATCCAGACCGTGCTCGCTGCGCAGCTCGTCACCCGCAGCGGCATGCTCGGCACCGACACGCCGGCGGGCACTGGAGCAGGGACGAACGGGGGAGGATCCGACGGGTCGAGCGTGGCGAGCCGAGCGACCGGACTGCTCGGCGGCGGCAGCCCCTCCGAGCGGAAACGGTAGCCGCTCTCCCGCCATCGGCGATCGGCGCGCCGA
>JBBQYZ010000832.1:0-1705 GCA_038208205.1 Gemmatimonadales bacterium
TCGCCCGCGGCCGGCCCGGCGCGACCGACCGCGACGACGCACTCTCGCGCGCGCGATACAAGTTCGACTGGAACGAGCAGTTTCGGCTCTCGCTCGATCCCGAGCGGGCACGCGAGTACCACGACGAGGCGCTGCCGGCGGAGTACTTCAAGAGTGCCGAGTTCTGCGCGATGTGCGGACCGAAGTTCTGCTCGATGCACCACACCCGGACGATCGACGATCAGATCGAGCTGCTGGCGCAGGAGCAGGGTCTCGCGCCGAGCGGGCGAGAGCTGCGCGAGACTGCTTACGCGCGCGAGCTGTCGTTGTCCGAAGAGTCGCGAGAGCTGGCGGGCACGGGGGACTAGGCGATCCGGGGTGATCCGGGGCGGCCGGGGGCGGCCCGGGGCGCCCCGACTGTGGTCATTCGCTGAGCACAGGCATTCGGCGCGCACCGCGATGATCGCGTCGGGCTTCTCCACTCGGCGGGCTCAACAACGTGATGTACAGCATCGTGTTGCGTCGTTCTGGGCGGCGCGTCCCAGTAACTATGCGTCGTCAACTCGCCCTCAGTCTCGTGTTCGCCCTCGCGGCGTGCGCACGCCAACCGCTGCGCACGGCATCGGCTCCGCGGCCCGCGCGCGCTGCGACCCCGCACGTGGTGCTCGCCGGGGCGCCCACGTCGTCGCTGGGCCGAACGGCGGTCTCGGGTGCGGAGGCGGTGAACTACCTTCTCGCGCGCGGCATGGCGATTCCCGTGGCGGGAAAGTCGATGCGCCAGCTGGAGGACACGTTCGACGAAGGGCGCGACGGCGGACGGGTGCACCGCGCGCTCGACATCCTCGCCGCGCGCGGGACGCCGGTGGTCTCCGCGGACAGCGGGCGCATCCTGCGTGTGAAGTTCAACGCCCTGGGTGGGAACACCATCTACGCCGTCGACCCGCAGGGCCGGGTGGTGTATTACTATGCGCATCTCGACGCGTACCGCTCCGGGCTGGCCGAGGGACAGGCAATCGCGCGCGGCGACACGCTGGGCTTCGTCGGCACGTCGGGGAACGCACCGAAGGACACCCCGCACCTGCACTTCCAGGTCATGCGCATGCCGCCCGACGGGAAGTACTGGGACGGGGAGCCCATCAACCCGTACCCGCTCTTCCTCCTCACGTCGCAGCCGGTCGCACGCAATGACTCTCTCGTCCAAGGAACGCGCTGAGCTGCGCGGCGAGGCGCACCACCTCACGCCGCTGGTCCACGTCGGCCACCAGGGCCTGACGGACAGTCTGTTCCAGACGCTGGACGACGCGCTCCGGACGCGCGAGCTGGTCAAGGTCGCGCTGGCGAAGACGACCGACGTCTCGGCGAAGGACGCGTCGCACCAGCTGGCGGAGCGAATGAGCGCCGACGTGGTGCAGACGATCGGCCGGACGTGCACGCTGTATCGAGAGAATCCGGACCTGAAGCGGAAGAAGGAGGATCCTCCAGCGTGGCGCTCCTGAGAATTCCGGCTGCGCGCTGATCTTCGATCTGATCAGCACGCAGCCGCGATGTCCTTCACTCGTCGGGCGCGCTGCGCGGGGGGCACGGCAGGTGCCGTTGTCGCACCCGTGATTCCCATTATCTTTGCGAGACGCCCACACTTCGCAGCGCCATCCGAGGCGATCATGCCCTACGTCATCACCGAAGCCTGCATCAACACCAAGGACAAGGCGTGCGTCGACGTCTGTCC
>JBBQYZ010000833.1:0-1704 GCA_038208205.1 Gemmatimonadales bacterium
CACCGGCGACCAGTAGCGCTCGATCTCCACGCCCCGCTCGGCATCCCACGTGAGCAGGTGACCCGGTGGCAGCTTCCGGACGCCCTTGAAGATGCAGGCCGGGTCGGGCACGTAGCCCAGGGCGAGGTACTCGCGAACCGCGTCGGCATCGACCTCGCGCGGGAAATCCTCGAGCGCCAGGAGCGAGCGCAGCTCCGAGGCGAAGGCCACCCCATCCCGCGTGGTCCAGTAGTACAGCGGTTTGATGCCGAGTCGATCGCGGGCGATGGTGAGGCGCGAGGCGCGATCGTCCCAGATCGCGAAGGCGAACATGCCACGAAGCTGGTGCACCATCGCGGCGCCGAGATCCTCGTAGAGATGCACGAGCACCTCGGTGTCGCTGCGTGTCCGGACGTCATGACGCGCCGCGAGCCGTGCTCGCAGCGCCCGGTGATTGTAGATCTCCCCGTTGAACACCAGGTGGACCGTTCCGTCCTCGTTCGACATCGGCTGCGACCCGCCCGCCGGATCGATGACGCTGAGGCGCCGCATTCCGAGCGCCACGCCGGTACCCACATGGTGCCCTTCCTCATCGGGACCACGGTGCCGGATGGCGCCGCACATCGTGGTCAGGTCGACTTCGGAGCGGGCGGCGTCGCGCGACCAACCCGCATACCCGGTGATGCCGCACATCAGCGCCTTGCTCCGCGCATGACGACTGCCGGATTGCCACCGCGGCCGCGCGCCGGCAGGCCGCGTGGCGGGACAGCCACCGGCGCTCCCTCGGACCTGAGCAGGTGCGACGTCACGGCGATCAGCGAGAGGTGCAGGTACGTCAGCACCAGAAAGCCGTACGACCCCCAGATCCCAGCGACGAGGAATCCGAACAGGCCGAGCTCCATGTATTGCAGCTGCAGCGCCGCGCTCGGCCTGGTCAGTTTCACGCGCCGTCGCGTGCGCTCGGCGTCGATGACGGTGGTGACGATGATCGCGAGAAAGATCAGGAAGCCCGGAATGCCCGTCTGCGCGGCGACACCGAGGTAGGTGCTGTGCGTGTCGCGCGCCCCTCTGGCTGTCGGCCTGAATACGGATCGCTGCGCATACAGATAGTGCGTGCGACCGTACGCGCCGAGCCCTACTCCAGTCACCGGGTTCTCGGCGACGATCGTTCGCGCAACTTTCCAGATCTCGAGCCGCTGGTCCGCCGAGCCCTCGTCGTCCACTCTCACGTCCACGTCCTGCGCCGCGACCTGCTTCAACGTCCCCAGCCGCTCCCACACGGTGGCAGGGGCGGCATACAACCCCACGGCGATCACGACTGCGGCGAGGACGAGCGTCTTCCAGCTCCGCCAGTAGGCGCGCAACGCGAAGGCCGCACACGCCAGCAGTGCGATGAACGCACCGCGAGACTGGGTGAGAAGGATCACGAACGGCAGGAGCAGCGTGCCCGCGAGCGCTCCGAGCTTGACCCACCGTAGCCGAGTCGTGACCAGCACGCCCGCCGAGAGCGACGTCATGAGAAGGCAGATTCCTGCCAGGTCGTTCGGATTCGCGTAGGTGTAGTTCCAGGCGGCGCGCCCGCCAGCCCCTCCGTAAAAGAAGTAGACGAGAACCGTCCCACGTGCAGGATAGAGGGCGAAGAAGGTCAGCAACACCACGAGAAACATGCGCAGCCGAGCGCGCGTGGTCAGCACGTTCAACGCGACGAGCATCACGCCGCACACC
>JBBQYZ010000834.1:0-1703 GCA_038208205.1 Gemmatimonadales bacterium
TGAACTCGGTGGGTCGCGGCGCCACCCGGCCGCTCGTTCTGCGCCCTGGATCGGACGACGCGCCGCGGTCACGAGACCACCGCCGTCGGCCCACCGCAGCCCCGTCTCCTGCGCGACGTCCTCGACGTCGGCCGCCGAGCCGAGCACCTCGCGCGCGACGGTGAACAGCAGGCAGCGGTGGAGGGTGAACGCGTCCTCGTTCATGCCGTGGCCACGTACCCGCCCGAGGGTCGCGCCGACGGCAGCGCGCAGACCTTGGAGAACCCTTGGGAGGTGATCCCATCGCGGTGTTCCCCCTCGCGGTGAGGTTGGCGAATCCGGCCACGGCCGCGAGCTCCACCAACGCGGACGCGCCGAGTTGCTCCAGCAGCCGAGCCGACTGGTCGTCGGTGACTCGCGGGGGCGTCTCGGTCATTGCTTCTGCATGCTCCATCACCTCACGCTCGAGCAACGTGAACACCGTCGACTCACGCCAGCGTGGCACCTCGCTCGCCTTCAGCTCGTCGAGCCCTTCGTTGTGGGCCTGGAAGTAGCCGTGGTCGACGCAGAACGAGCAGCCGATCTGCGCGGCGACGGCCATGTGCGCGAACGACTTCAGGTTGGCGTCGAGCTGGTTCCACTTCTTGACCGTGCGGCCGATCGACGAGAGGTTCATGAGCACTGGGCGGTTGTGCCACATCACTGCCGCCCCTTCGGGCACCTCACCGAGCCATCTTCCGACTGACCCGCTACAGGAGATACCCCGTACGGACCACTGATCTCTGCCGTGGGAATCCTCGTCGTGCTGGACATGTGCGTCCTCCTCTGTCGTCGGATCGACAGCAAGACACCGCGCGCACCCGGTCTGTGACGTGCCCGGCGTAAGGTCCGGCGATGGTTGCTGTGAACGACAAACCGATCCTCGCCGTCGACACGGTCGGGGAGTGGGAAGAGTTCCTCGAAGCGAGCCCGGCGAGTGACGGCGTGCGCCTGCGGCTGCGCAAGAAGGCGTCGGCCATGGCGGGCATCACCTACGCCGAGGCCCTCGACGCCGCGCTGTGCTTCGGGTGGATCGACGGTCAGGCCGGTTCGCTCGACGAGGACTACCACCTGCAGGTGTTCACCCCACGGCGACCCCGCAGCGTGTGGTCGAAGCGCAACCGCGACCACGTCGAGCGCTTGACCGCACTCGGTCGCATGCGGGCCGCCGGCCAGCTGCAGATCGATCGGGCGAAGGCCGACGGCCGATGGGACGCCGCGTATCGGCAGAAGGATGCCGAGGTCCCGGCCGATCTTCAGGCCGCGCTCGATGCGAGTCCTGCGGCGGCCGCGTTCTTCGCGCAGCTGTCGAGCCAGAACCGGTTCGCGATCACGTTTCGCATCGGCAACGTGAAGCGGGCCGACACGCGAGCCCGCAAGATCGTGACGTTCGTCGAGATGCTCGAGCGCGGCGAGACGCTGCACCCACAGAAGCGCACCACGTAGCCGAATTGAGCACCGCAGACCGCGGCACGTCTCACGTTCGGCCTACGCAGCCTCTGTCGCGCGGTCCAGGCCGATCCTCGACGTCACGAGGGCCTTCGGCCAGACGCCGTTGTCGTCCGCGTTGTTCACGCTGGGAACTGATCTGGTCATCGGACCAGGCATGTCCCAAGAAGGTGAACCGAGATGGCAACACGGAAGAACGGAACTGAAGGCCCGGCCGTAGGAGTGTCGAAAAGCCG
>JBBQYZ010000835.1:0-1700 GCA_038208205.1 Gemmatimonadales bacterium
AGTGACGTCGCCAGCACCCATGGTCACGACAAGGTCGCCGGCCTGTGCCATCTCCGCGAGCGCTGCGGCCAGCGCGGGCCGCGCACCCATCCATGCTGGCGCGCGACCCAGGCCCGCCATGGCGTCGGCCACAAGGGCACTCGTGATGCCGGTCATCGGTCGCTCGCGCGCGGGGTAGATGTCGAGCAGGCACACGACGTCCACGTCCGCGAGCGCAGCGGCGAACTCCGCGGCGAAGTCGCGCGTACGTGAGAAGAGGTGGGGCTGGAACGCGACGACGAGCCGGCGCTCGGGCGCTGCGGCGCGCGCTGCCTGGACCGAGGCGCGCACCTCGGTGGGATGATGCGCGTAATCGTCCACGATCATGACGTCGCCAACGCTGCCGAGCACCTGGAAGCGCCGCTCGACGCCGACGAACGCGGCAAGTCCGGGCGCCATCGCGGGCACGGTGAGGCCAAGTCCAAGACCGGCGGCGAGCGCGGCGAGCGCATTGAGGACGTTGTGCTCGCCCGGTACGATGAGCGCCACCTCCCCCGCGTCCTTGCCGTCGTAGACCACGTTGAACCGTGTACCGAGGCCTTCGTGGCGGAGGTTCGTGCCCGTGAGGCGCGCGTCGGGCGAATGAATGCCATAGCGAATCACCTCGGCCGAGGCGGGCGTCGGGAGCTTATTCGCATTGGTGTCATTCGCGCAGAGCACGATGACTCGCGCGTTACGTGCGTACAGTGCAAAGGTGCGGATGAGGTCCGGCATGCCGTCGTAGATGTCGAGGTGGTCGGCCTCGATGTTGGTGACGACAGCGACGCTGGGTGCAAGCGCGAGGAAGGAGCGGTCGTATTCGTCCGCCTCGACGACGAAGCGGTCGGGGCGCCCCGCCCGCAGGTTGCCCCCCCACGCAGTCACGCGCGCGCCCACGTAGCCGGTGGGGTCGAATCCGGCGGCGGCGAGGGCGAGTGTGGTGAGCACGGTGGTGGTGGACTTTCCATGCGTGCCGGCCACGCCGATCAACGCAGCGCCGCTGGTGGCTTCGCCGAGCGCCTCGGCCCGCCGAACAACAGGGAGGCCGAGTGCGCGGGCGCGCTGCAGCTCAGGGTGATCCTTCGGCATCGCGCTCGTGACGACGAGGGCGCGCGCCTTCTCGACGTGCGCGGGATCGTGTCCCTGTCGCACGTCGATGCCGCGCTCACGCAGGTATGCCGCGTTCTCCGCGTGCGTATCGCACCCGCTCACCGTCACGCCGCGCAGTGCGAAGAGCTCCGCGAGTGCGCTCATTCCCGCACCGGCTATGCCGACGAAGTGGATGGGGCGCGGATCGGTGGAGTCGAGGAGGGCGGGCATTCGGCGGTAATATAGGCCCTGCGGGGGCGTTTGGCGTTTGCAAGAGCGTTGGCCGTGGGTTAGCGCGGATCATCGCGGATCGAAGCGGACGAACGCGGATTGCTGCTCGTGTACGCCGGCCACCTCATGCCCGTACGTCACGCCATCAAGTCCGGCGGCGACCTTCCTTGGAGTGCCTCTTCACAACGTGCGCTCTTTCACAAGACCCCCCGGCGCCAGATAGCGTCATGCAGAGGAGCAATCCGTGCAGATCCGCAGTAATCCGCAATGATCCGCGTTGGCACCGAACGGCGGCCGTTAACGCTGTTTCGTGCCCGACATCAACGCCAGGATTCGCCGCGCAATCACTTCGGCGGCGTCGG
>JBBQYZ010000836.1:0-1690 GCA_038208205.1 Gemmatimonadales bacterium
TCCAGTGGATCCTCAGTGCCTACGCGCTGACTTTCGGAGGATTCCTGCTCCTCGGTGGGCGCGCCGCCGACCTGCTCGGGCGGCGGCGCGTCTTCATGGCGGGGGTCGTGCTGTTCACGCTCGCCTCGCTGGCGTGCGGCCTGGCCACCACGCCGCTGATGCTCAACGTGTTCCGCGCCCTCCAGGGGATCGGCGGCGCCGCGATGTTCGCCACGTCGCTGGCGCTTCTCGCCCAGGCCTTCCACGGGCGTGAGCGCGGCACGGCGTTCGGCATCTTCGGCGCGACGATCGGCGCTGCCGTGGCGATCGGCCCACTGATCGGCGGCGTGCTCACCGACGGGATCGGCTGGGAGTGGATCTTCTTCGTGAACATCCCGATCGGGATCGCGGCCGTCGCCGTCACGCTCACGCGCGTGACAGAGTCGCGCGACCCTCGCGGCGCGGCCATCGACTGGCCCGGCCTAGTCACGTTCAGCGCGGCCCTGTTCATGCTCGTGCTCGCGCTCGTGCGCGGCAACGAGAAGGGCTGGGGCAGCACGCAGATCGTCGCGCTTCTCGCCGGCTCGGCGGTGCTGCTCGTGGCGTTCGTTCTGATCGAGCGCTCGCGCGAACGGCCGATGCTCGACCTCACGCTGTTCCGCAAGCCGGCGTTCGTGGGTGCCTCGGCGGTCGCCTTCTCGCTGTCGGCGTCGATGTTCGCGATGTTTCTGTACCTCACGCTCTACATCCAGAACGTGCTCGGCTACAAGCCGCTCGAGGCGGGCCTGCGATTCCTCCCGATCACCGTCATCTCGTTCTTCGTCGCTCCGGTGGCAGGGCGGCTGGCGGTGCGCATGCCGGTACGGCTGCTGCTGGGCACGGGGCTGCTGCTGGTGGGCGCCGGCCTGCTGCTCATGAGCGGAGTGGACGCGGGATCGCACTGGACGGCCCTGCTCGCCGGGTTCGTCGTCGCGGGCTTCGGCATCGGCATGATCAACGCGCCGCTCACGCAGGTCGCCGTCGGGGTGGTCTCGCAGGATCGCGCCGGCATGGCTTCGGGCATCAACAACACCTTCCGCCAGGTGGGGATCGCCACCGGCATCGCGGCCTTCGGTGCGATCTTCCAGCACGAGGTGGCCACGCGCACGACCAGCGCACTGGCGTCCACTTCGGCTGGACGCTCGGTGCTCGCACACGCGGGCGGCCACATCTCCGGCTCGGCACTCTCGAACGGGAGCGGACAGAAGCTCGCCGCCAAGCTCCCGCCGGGCGCCCGCGCGACCGTCACGCACGCATTCCGCACCGGCTTCACGGGGAGTCTCAGCGAGATCCTCGTGATCGGCGCGGCCGTGGCGCTCACCGGCTCGGTGCTTGGGTACGCGCTGGTGCGGAGGAGCGACTTCGTCGCATCCTCCGGGCAGCCGGCCGAAGCGCCGGTCGCCGCCTGACCCGCGCGCTTTAGACTGAACGCTTCCGCATCTTCGAAGCGCACCCGAGGAGGTCCTGAGAATGGCGACCGTCGAGCAGCAGTCCGCCGAAACGAGTCAGAACGGAGGCGGCAACGGTCGGACGTTCGCGGTCGAGAACCCGGGCACCGGTGCGACCATCACGCGCCTCCCCGATCTGGACGCCGGCGCGGTCGAGCAGCTGGTGCAGCGCGCGCGGAAGGCGCAGAAGGGGTGGGGCGAGGCCAGCTTCGACGATCGCGCGG
>JBBQYZ010000837.1:0-1690 GCA_038208205.1 Gemmatimonadales bacterium
CCCGCACGTCCCGGCGACCGGGAAGATCAAGGCGTTCAAGCTGCTGAGCGTCGCCGGCGCGTACTGGCGCGGCGACAGCACTCGCGAGCAGCTCACCCGCGTCTACGGCACCGCCTTCTTCGACAAGAAGCAGCTCGACGAATACTTGAAGAACATCGAGGAGGCGAAGAAACGCGACCACCGCATCCTCGGCCCGCAACTCGGGCTGTTCGTCATCGATGAGAAAGTCGGCCAGGGTTTGGTCCTCTGGAAGCCCAAAGGCGCCGAAGTCCGCATCGCCCTGCAAAACTTTATCAGCGAGCACCTGCGGCGGCAGGGGTACAAGCAGGTCTTCACCCCGCACATCGGCCGGCTCGACCTGTATAAGACCAGCGGCCACTTCCCGTACTACCGCGAGAGCCAGTTCCCCCCGCTCATCGATCGCGAGTTCTACGAACAGATGGCAAAGGACAACTGCGGCTGCGGGGAGCTGAGCAACCGCATGGAAAAGGGCGACATCGACGGCTACCTGCTCAAGCCGATGAACTGCCCGCACCACATCCGCATCTACGCCAGCGACCCGCACTCCTACCGCGACCTCCCCATCCGCCTGGCCGAATTCGGCACCGTCTACCGCTGGGAGAAGTCGGGCGAGCTCGGAGGCATGACCCGCGTCCGCGGCTTCACCCAGGACGACGCCCACCTGTTCTGCACCGAAGACCAGGTGCCCGACGAACTGCTCAAGTGCCTCGAACTCGTGAAGATTGTCCTGACCACCCTCGGCATGAGCGACTACCGCGTCCGCGTCGGCCTCCGCGACCCGGACAGCGCCAAGTACGTCGGCGACGCCGGGCAGTGGGACCGCGCCGAAGCGGCCTGCCTCGCCGCCGCCCAATCGCTCGGCGTGTCGTTCACCCGCGAGCCCGGCGAGGCCGCGTTCTACGGGCCCAAGATCGACTTCGTCATCAAGGACGTCATCGGCCGCGAGTGGCAGCTCGGCACCGTGCAGGTGGACTACCAGCTCCCGCAGCGGTTCGAGCTGACCTACATCGGCCCCGACAACAAGCCCCACCGCCCGGTGATGATCCACCGCGCCCCGTTCGGGAGCATGGAGCGGTTCATCGGCGTGCTAATCGAGCACTTCGCCGGCGAATTTCCCCTGTGGCTCGCCCCCGTGCAGGCGGTTGTCCTGTCCGTCAGCGAAAAATCCAACGAGTACGCCGCCGAGGTCCTGAGCACCCTCAAAGCCGCCGGCCTGCGCGTCGAAGCGAACCTCGGCTCCGAAAAGATCGGCGCGAAAATCCGCACCGCCGTCATGGAGAAGATCCCGTACCAGGTCGTCGTCGGCGAGCGCGACGCGGCCGCGAAAACCGTCGCCGTCCGGACGAAGACCGGCGAGCAGGGCGCGGTGCCTGTCGCGGAATTCGTTGAGCGTTGCCTTCAGGAGGTCGCCACCCGCAGCCAGACCGCGCTGGTGGCGTGACGAGCAGCCGTAGAGAAGACACATAGTGCGAACGAAGGATCGAACAAGGAGATTGTTGTGGATACCCGTGATACACCGTATGCGAAAGAGTTGGCCCGTGCGAGCGTTCCCTTTCCCGACGGACAAGAAGCGCGGATCGAACGCCTCTTCACCAAGGAGCATGGTGTGGAGGACATTCGGTTCTCTTGGTGGAAGGACGGTCGGCTTATTCCCCGCCCGTTGGATCTG
>JBBQYZ010000838.1:0-1686 GCA_038208205.1 Gemmatimonadales bacterium
GAACGCGCGGTCGGCGGGTGAGCCGTTCCTACTCGCCGTACGGGATCCAGATGTTCTTCACCTGCGTCGCCTCGCGCAGGAACTCGCGCCCCTCGCCCTCGGCCGCACTGCTCCAGTCGCGTGCATCCGACTCGGCGAAGGTCCGCTTCATGTTCGACGCGCTCGCCAGCTCGACGGCCTTCACCCCCGCCGCGGAGCCGAAGTACCACACGGCGTCGACGTCGTCATGCTCGGCGAGGGTCTTGATCAACGAGTCCCTGACGCCGGTCACGATGTTGATCACACCGGCCGGCAGGTCGGAGGTCTCGAGCACCTGGTAGAAGTCGGTGGCAGCGAGCGGCCACCGCTCGGATGGCACTACGATCACCGTATTGCCCATCGCGATCGCCGGCGCCACGATCGACACGAGCCCGAGCAGCGGCTGCTCGTCCGGCGCGCCCTGGCCGATGATGCCCATCGGCTCGTTCATCGCCAGCGCGACGCCGCGCAGCGGCACCTGATGCACCTGCCCGTCGTACTTGTCGGACCACGCCGCGTACGTGAACAGCCGCGACACCGCCGCGTCCACCTCCGTCGTGCCCTCCTCGCCGGTCATGGCCGCGAGGCGGCGCGCGAACTCGTCGCGCCGCGCCGCGAGGTTCTCGGCGATGTAGTACAGGATCTGCGCGCGGTTGTGGCCGGTGGCCTTCGACCAGTCGGCCGATGCCGAATGTGCCGCTTCCACCGCGTTGCGGATGTCCTTGCGGTTTCCCTCGCCGACGTCGCCCAGCGACTGGCCGTTCGCGCCCGTGATGCGAATGGAGTAGCCCGAGTCGGGACGCACCTGTTTGCCGCCGATGAACAGCTTGGCGGTGCGGTTGATCGGTGGGAGGTGTGAAGTGGGAGGTGCGACCGCAACGGCGGTCGCACTGTCGCGTGGCGCAGCAGCGTGTCGCTTGGCGGGTGCACTCACCTCCACCCTCGCACCCCTCACCGCTTTCTTCACGTACTCCCACATCCCCTCGCGCCCGCCCTCGCGCCCGAATCCCGACTCACGATAGCCGCCGAACCCCGCGGCCGCGTCGAACAGGTTGGTGGAGTTGATCCACACCACCCCCGCCTTGATCTTCGGCGCGATGTCGAGCGCGAGGTTGATGCTCTCGCTCCACACGCTCGCGGCGAGCCCGTACACCGTGTTGTTGGCCAGCGCGACCGCTTCGGCCGGTGTGCGGAAGGTCATCGCGACCAGCACCGGCCCGAAGATCTCCACCTGCGCGATGCTGCTGGACGGCTGCACGTTGGTGAACAGTGTGGGCGGGTAGAAGCAGCCCTCGGTAGGACAGGCCCACGACGGCTGCCAGAAGTCCGCTCCCTCCTCACGCCCCGCGTCGACGAGCGACCGGATGCGGTCGAGCTGCACCGGCGCCACGATCGCGCCCATGTCCACCGCCTTGTCGAGCGGGTTGCCGAGGCGCAGCGTTTCCATCCGGGCGCGCAGCTTGGCGTACAGCCGCTCGGCGATCCCTTCGGCAACGAGCAGGCGCGAGCCGGCGCAGCAGACCTGCCCCTGGTTGAACCAGATCGCGTCGACCACGCCTTCCACCACGGAGTCGAGGTCGGCATCGTCGAACACGATGAATGGCGACTTGCCGCCCAGCTCCAGTGACAGCTTCTTGCCGGAACCGGCGGTCGCCTGCCGAATGATGC
>JBBQYZ010000839.1:0-1674 GCA_038208205.1 Gemmatimonadales bacterium
GCGCGGTCCCGAAAGGCGACTGGACGACGTACCGGGTGGCCGACGACGCGCTCGCCTCGCTGGGTGCCAACGAGGGGTAGCGCGCTCGACATTTGTGGGGATCTTGCCGCGTCGGAGGTCGAGCGCGATACTGGAAGTGGGCGACCGATCGGTCGCCCAGTGCCGGGCAACAGGGCCCATCCGATGCGCCTCTTCTTTCCCACCGCCGCCAAGTCGGCCGCCGCTGCGCCGAGCGCGCTGCTGAGCGTGGCCGCTCACGCCGTCCTGATCGGCGTCGCCGTGTACGGCACGGGCGTCAACGCCCGCGCCCTCGACGACGCGATCACCTCCCGCGTGTACTATCTGCCGCCACCCGATCGCATCGGAATGCAGGTCGCCCAGAGAGAGCGGATACAGTACGTGGACGTGGGGGGAGGTGATCACGCTGCGCCATCCGCGGTACCCAACGGCCGCCCCACCTCGCATCGCGGCGGTGACGCTCCCCAGGCCGGCGGGCAGGTCGCCGGCGGCGACGTCGTGGAGCAGGCACCTCAGCACGCCGTGACGTCCGACGATTCGGTGTACTCCATCCTCAGCGTCGACGAGAGCGCGGTGCGCACGGACGAGAGCGCGGCGCCCGTCTATCCTCGGGAGCTCATCGACGCGGGCACCGAGGGAGTCGTCGTCACGCGCTACGTGATCGACACGACCGGACACGCCGACCCGGCGAGTCTCGAGATACTGCCCGGCGCGCATCCGCTGCTGGTGCAATCGGTGCGGGACGTGCTGCCGCGCATGCTCTTTCACCCTGCCTCGGTGCAAGGGCGCAAGGTGCGACAGCAGGTGACTCAGAACTTTGCCTTTCGCATCGTGGCCGTGGTGCCGGCACCGGCCGCCCCCGCCGAGCATACGCGGACGAATCCCGTGCCATGACTCGGGGCGCGCCGGCCGCGCCCCGGGAGTTCAATGGTTTCGGACCAGGGGCGCAGCGCTTCCTGCGTGCCCTGGCACGTCACAACGACCGCGCGTGGTTCGAGGCCAACCGTGCGACATATGAAGCGGAGGTGCGCGCGCCGCTGACGGCGCTCGTGGACGAGGTGGACGTGCGCCTCGCGACGCTCGCGCCGGAGATCGTCGGCGACCCGAAGCGCTCGCTCTTCCGGATCCATCGGGATGTGCGCTTCTCCGCGGACAAGTCGCCGTACAAGACGAACGCCAGCGCGTGGTTCCATCACGGCGCGGGGGGCCGGGGCGTCAGCGGCGCGTCGACCCCGCATGGCGGCGCCGGCTTCTACTTCGACGTGGGTCCTCGCGGCGCCTCGCTCGGCGGTGGGATCTGGATGCCCCCGCGGCCCACGCTCGTGCGCATCCGCGCGACGATCGATGACGACCACGCGCCAGTCGCACGGCTGCTGCGCACACCGTCGATGCGCCGCTTCGGCGGTCTCGCCGAAGAATCGATGCTGGCGCGCATGCCGCGCGGCTACGCCGCCGACCACCCCGCGGCGGCGCTGCTTCGCCACCGCTCCTTCACGGTCGGGCGTGCACTGTCCGAGCGCGAGCTGCTCGGAGTACGACTGCCCGATCTGCTCGCACGCGAGTATGCGCGGATCCTCCCGTTGGTACGCTGGCTCAACGCCGCGCTCGGCCTCCGTGCGCTCGCGCGCCGTTGAGGGAGCGGATAGCTTGTCGCGC
>JBBQYZ010000840.1:0-1668 GCA_038208205.1 Gemmatimonadales bacterium
CTTCGACGCCGCCGTCAGCGACGCGGTCAAAACGATCTTCCGCGCCCATGAAGCGATCGTCGGAGAACGAATCGCGCTGCTCGCTGCCCGGAGTGCCGCCCGCGAGAGCAAGCGCAGGCTCGACAGTCGACGGCTGCGGATTCGACGTCAGCTTGCCCGCCGCCGGCAGCTAGTGGAACTGCTGGGAAGCCAGGTGCGGGTCGCCGCAGCCGCAGGGCGATTCGGCCAAGCAGAGCTCGCCCTCCAGGCAGCGCGCTGGGTTCGCGCCGATCAACGCGCGAACGGCAACGACGCGGGGGCGGTATTGCGCGACCAGGTCGCGCTCGACTCGCTCGAGCAGATTGGCGTCCCGTACAAGTGGGGCGGCGCGTCACCTGAGACCGGCTTTGACTGCTCTGGACTCTTGACCTGGTTATGGGCGCGGCATGGCTTCGCACTCCCGCACTACGCGGCGTCCCAATATGCGATGGGGCCGTTCGTCGATCGTTCCCAACTCCGCATCGGTGACCTCGTCTTCTTCCATGATCTCACTCATATGGGGATGTATATCGGCAACGGCTACATGATCCATGCGCCGCACACCGGAACAGTCGTCCAGATCGCGGACCTCTCGAATCCCTGGTATCAGCGCTCGTGGGTCGGCGCGACGCGTCCCGGCCCGAACTGACCGAACCACTCGCGACTCCGGCGAACGAACTCAACGAGCCCGCCGACCCCGGGTGAGATGCGCCGCCTGACCGATCGTAACGGGATAGCTCGACGCTCATCTCGAGCCGCTGTGGGTTCAGCTGAGCCGTCACGCGTGTATCACTACCAGCGTTCCGGCGGACACCAAGGTCATTAGCCGCCGCAAGACGGCGTCGCCGGCGCGCAGGCAGCCAGCGCTGAGCGGCCCGGCTACGACGTGGCCGCTGCTCGTGCCATGGATAGCCAGGCGATTGCCGCCGTGCCATTTGGCCGGCAGGTTCGGCTGGTGACCGGAGAGCGCCAGTACGCAGCAGCCGTAGTAGCGGCCGAATCGCGCGCCCGACAGCTTGTCGGTAACGGCGAAGCGACCGGTCGGGGTGGGCGTGTCGGCAGCTCCAACCACCACCGATGCGCGAAGCACGACCTGGTCGTGGCGGACCACTCGCAGCTGCCGGGTGGTTATGTCAACGTCAATCCGAGTGGGTGCCGGGCTGAGGGTGACGCGTCCGGCTGGAACCCACGCGCGCGCTCCGTTCCGCAACTTCTCTGAGATGACACGCAGCCAATCGCCGCGGCCGCCGATCACCGCCAGACGGGTCGGCGACCCGAACACAGTACGCGTACCCACGATTGCCACCACCGCGCCGCCTGGAGACGAGCGCAAGGGAATCTCGCTGCGCGGACGAGCGATCGCAGGCCAACCGGTAGCGGGCTCGGGGCGGACTGGGCTCTCCGTTGCTCCGTCCTGTGCCTGCGAGGAGGCGGCCTTCACGGGCTGCGTTGATGCTCGGCCGACGTGGTGCTTCTGCAGCGTCGTGGCGCCGACGGTGAGGCCGGCCAAGGCGAGCGCTATTGCTACCCCTGAGAGCTTCACAAGAGCAGCGTGGCGGACAAAAGGATGACGGACAGCGCGCCGAGTAGCGGTTGGATCGGCGCGAAGTAGCTGAGCGCGCCGCTGACGCCGATCAACGCGACCACGAT
>JBBQYZ010000841.1:0-1663 GCA_038208205.1 Gemmatimonadales bacterium
CACAGGAGCAGCGCGAAGAGGGGTGAAGGGACGTGATCGGTCGTCCAAGAAATCCCTGCTTAAACGAAGATCCGTGAACAGTGGTGAACGTCGGCGAAGCCCTAAACCTGGATCGCACCCAGGAGGTCGCCGGTTCGAGCCCGGCTAGCTCCATTCGGTTCGAAGATGCTCCGCTCACGAGGTTTTCCACGAACTGGACACTTCTGACGGGCCTGGTGAGGGTCGCGTCAAGACCTTCGCCGCCGCCGAACCGGTGGCCGCCCCCCGGATCTCGCATGAACCCTCTACCGCGCGAAGCCGCCCCACGGCGCGAGGTAGCTCCCTCCGAATCCGGCGAGCAGCTCCCGGGCGGCTTCGCTCGGGTCGCCGTACGCCGTGAAGCGCGTCGGGTTTACGCACTCCATGAACCGACCGGCCCACTTCTCCATGAAGCCGTTCACGTGGGTGATCATCGCCTCGGAGTTCGCGTACTTCTCGAAGATGTGAACCGTGGCCTCGTCGTCCGCGCTGTACCACTCGTAGTTGAGCGTCTCCGGCTCGGTGCGCGTGCCGGTGACCATCTCGTCCATCAGCTCCTGAAGGATTCGAGCTAACCGGGTTTCACTGCCAGCTCGATCAACCACGACACGTGTTCCCTCATCGCTTCCTCCATTCCTTGTCGCTGAGAGGTGATCCTATTGCGCTCGTGCCAGCGGGAGCTCTGCTCGCACGAGAGTCCCATGGCCTGCGGGACTTCGGATCTCGAGCTGTCCGCCAAGGGCTTCGACCCGGTCGGCAAGCCCACGGATCCCGGAGCCCCGGCGCATGTCCGCGCCGCCGTTCCCATCGTCGCGGATCTCGACGGCGATTGTCCCGGCGGTCGTCGACAGCTGGACACGCGCCCCGGATGCGCTGGCGTATTTCGCCGCGTTCGTGAGACTCTCGGCGACGCCGTAGTACACCGCTGCTTCGACTGCTCGGCCAAGTCGGAGCGATGGAACGCCGCCGATCTGGACCGGGAACGGGGCCGATTCGCAAGCGACTGGAGGGCCGGCGCCAGGCCGCGGTCGGTGAGGACGGCGGGGTGAAGCCCACGGGCGAGCTCCCGGAGCTCCTCGAGGGCCTGCTTCAGATCCTCTCCGACCCCCTCGAGCAGTGCCTCGACAGCCGGCGGATCGTCGTGGAGGCTCTCCTGGGCCATCCGCAGGTGGAGAGAGAGCGTGACGAGGCGCTGCTGCGCGCCGTCGTGGAGGTCGCGTTCGAGTCGCCGTCGTTCCGTGACGCTTGCCTCCACGATTCTGGTTCGAGAGTCTCTGATCTCCTCGAGCTGTGAGCGCAGCTGGGCGAGGAGCCGCTCGTTCTCGAGCGCGAGTCCAGCAGCGAAACCGTGCCCACCGCCGCACAGGCGACGGTGAGGGCGCCGATGACGGTCACGAACGGGTGTGAGCGCACCTCGGTGCCGGCTGCGGTGAGCGTCGAGGTCACCCCCATCGGCGAGCTGTCCTCCTTTCACAAGGACTGACTCAGGCTCTCTGGCGCCTGCGCGGAACAGCCCCCGACGACGCGCCCATCTGTTGCTACCGGCGGCGCTTGACGCTGACGTTGAAGGTTGCCGTGGCCTTGTTGGCGCTCGTGTCCGTCGCCGAGCAGGTGACGCGCGTCTTGCCGAGCCTGAATCGGCTTC
>JBBQYZ010000842.1:0-1663 GCA_038208205.1 Gemmatimonadales bacterium
AGACAAACACATGCTACCGAAGGAGTTCCTCCTTAAGTTGATTCCTATGGGAAGCCCGCCCACAGTTCCTCGTCGATCGCGTCGATCGAAGTCTCTTTCCCGAAATTGGATTCTGTTGGGAATGGCACTAAACCAAGAGTAAGTCCGGAGGAGCGAAGGGCTTGAGTAGAAAAGGGCCTCCCGGCACGATGGCGTCGCTTGACGACCCCATCGCACCCGGAGGCCCCCGATGCATCACCGGCTTGATACCATCCTCAGGCAACTCCGGCAAGACCTCGCCCTTCATCTCGACCCCGATTCGATCCACGCCGCCTGCCGACAGGTCGGCCATCGGGGCCGGCGGTGTGTCCTCGACCCTGTCGCCGTTGTCCATTGGTTCGTCATCCAAGTCCTCCACGGCAACACCTCCTTGGTGCATGTCGCACGCCTCGGACGCGGCCTCTTCACCGGCGCGGCTTACTGTCTGGCACGCTCCGCCTCGCCACTGGCCGTCTTTCAGATCGTGCTCATCGACCTGATCAAGGCGTTGATCCCCACGACCCACGCCGAGGGCCTCTGGCGTGGGCATCGCACCTTCCTGGTCGACGGCTCCGCATTCTCGATGCCCGACACGCCCGAACTCCAGGCTCGGTTCGGCCAGCCCGGCGGCCAGGCGCCGGGGTGCGGCTCCCCCGTGGCCGGGATCCTGGCGTTGTTCCATGCCGGGACGGGGGTCCTGTTGAAGATCATGGTCACGCCCTTGCGCTCTCATGAGATGGCCAGCGTCGGGGCGATCCACCCGGCCCTGCAAGCGGGCGATGTCCTGGTCGGCGATCGCGGCTTCTGCTCGTATGCTCACCTGGCGATCCTCGTCCGAGACGGCGTGCAGGCCGTTTTTCGCGTCCACCAGCGGCAGGTCGTCGACTTCACGCCGGATCGTCCCCACGCCCAGTCCGGCGCGAAACGCGCGGCGAAGGGCATGCCCCGCTCACGCTGGCTGCGGGGCCTCGGCATGCTCGATCAGGTGGCCGAGTGGTCCAAGCCCGAGGACCGCCCGGAGTGGATGACGGCGGAGCAATACGCGGCATTGCCGGCGACCCTGGCGGTCCGCGAACTCCGCTACGAGGTCGGCCGACGGGGGTTCCGGACCCGGACGGTGACGCTGGTCACGACGCTGTTGGACGCCGAGGTCTATCCGTTGGACGCGCTGGCGGCGTTGTACGGCGCGCGATGGCGGGTGGAGCTGAACCTGAGGCACTTGAAGACGACGATGAAGATGGACGTGCTGAAGTGCAAGACGGTGGAAGGCGTGCTCAAGGAATTGGCGGTGTATGCGATCGTGTACAACCTGGTGCGGGTGGTGATGGTAGAGGCGGCACGTCGTCAAGGGGTGGACGTGGAGCGGATCAGCTTCGTGGATGCCTTGCGGTGGCTGACCGAGGCGCGGCCGGACGAGGACTTGCCGGGATTGGTGGTCAACCCCGATCGGCCCGGTCGTTACGAGCCGCGGGTGCGGAAGCGACGTCCGAAGCAGTATCCGGTCATGACCAAACCCCGATCCGTGTTACGCAAGGGCCTGCTGGAATCGGGAGTTAGGACTTAGCTTAGTGCCATTCCATTCAGATCGTCAATCATGGCGAAATAGTCTCTCTTCAGGCCGTCTATCGCGACGGAATGGCGATCG
>JBBQYZ010000843.1:0-1661 GCA_038208205.1 Gemmatimonadales bacterium
ATCTTGGCGCGACGGTCGACTGGGCACGATCAGTATCTTACCTATAGGTTATATAGCTGTCAAGTGATGTATTAGTAACGAGTCCACGACCGAAGCATCTTCGCCAACGCGTGCGCCCTGGACCCTGACAGCTGCTCAATGGCTGCCATCGAAGTGCCGCTTGTGGTCGTCTGCGACCGGAAGAGGAGTGGGCTCGACGGATGATCGAGCGCGCCCTCGGCGTCCCGGTCCACCACACGACGACAACTCCGAGCCGCGAATGCACGACCTCGACATCCTCTCTCCCGACCGTTCCGCGGGTGCGGTCGAGGTGACCTCCGCTGCGGATGGCGAATCGATGGCGGTGTGGCGGGAACTCAACACGCCTGACGAGCGATGGATCGAGCCCACCATCGCCGACGGATGGATGGTCACCGTCCTGCCGTCGGCGCGGACGAAGCGAATCCGGGCCGAGCTACCGAGTCTGCTGCGCGTGCTGGAAGGGCTCGGTGTCACCCCAACTGGACGTTGATGACGACTACCTCGGCAGACGTCGTTCAACCGAGGCAATGCACGCAGCCAACCTCGGTATCGTTGGCGCGCACCAGGCGTCGAGCACATCTTTCCCTGGGAGCATCTACATCACGATCCGCCTCGCCATTGATCGCACGGGCGGCTGGGTCTCTGACACCGGCGACGCGCTCGCAGAGTGGATCGGACCGTTCCTCGCGGACGACGACAGGCGTCGTGATCGAGAGAAGCATCCGCTCGGGCGGATCGGAGCGGCACATCTTCCTGCATCTCCCCACGTTCGCCGAGGCGCCGTTCGGAGTGGCCGACCCGTTGCTGCGCGACGACGGCCCGCTCTCGACGGTCGATCCGTCGCTGCCGAGCGAGGTGACGCACGTGTGGGCGATCGGCGGGTGGTCGAGCGGGCGCGGGATGCGGTGGGCGCCCGACTCGGGCTGGTCGTACTTCGACAAGCTTTGAACGCTCGTGCGCGCCGGCGCCTCGACGAACTCCTTGACCGCGTGAAGCACCTGAACACGGGGCGACCCGCCGTCGACTGCGCGTCCAGTGGCTGCTCCTCGAAGCCGTGAGCTGACCTACAACGACGAGCCGGATGCGATAAGTGCCGCTACGCCGGGGCGTCCGAGGTTCGCTGTGGTGCCAGAATGCCCGAGCCACTCGGCGCGGGCACCGAGTCGGCCTGGTGGGACGGTCGCAGCAGTCAACTCACAGTGCGGTCATGGGAGGCGCCGAGGCTGTCGCAATCGTCCGTTGATCCGCCACGACTGTGTGAGAATCGCGCGATGCGCGAGATCACCGACCGACTCAAGCAGATACCGGGTGTTGTTGCGGTGACCCTCGGCGGGTCGCAGGCCGTTGGGGCTGCGACCGCCAACTCGGATTGGGATTTTGGTCTCTATTACCGGGAGTCGATCAATCCGCGTGACATCGAGGCGCTCGGATGGCCTGGTGATGTGTACGGGGTCGGAGACTGGGGTCGCGTCGTCAACGGAGGTGCCTGGCTCACAGTCAACGGCGCCAAGGTTGACCTGATCTACAGAGACCTTGGCGAGGTCGAGCGATGGACCGCCGAAGCCCAGCAGGGGCGCTTCGAGGTGCACCGCGAGGTTGGATACGTCGCTGGGATCGCTACGTACATCCTGACTGGAGAG
>JBBQYZ010000844.1:0-1658 GCA_038208205.1 Gemmatimonadales bacterium
GTGTAGATGCCCTCATCGCGGGCGGCCACCGCGAAGCTCCCGTCCTCGGCCGTGAGCGCGGCAACATCAGGAACGGGTCCGGGCGCGCCGATGAAGTACACGCGTGCGTGCTCGACGGGCGCTCCGCTGCGATCGCGGACGATCCCGACGATCGGGCCCCCGGTCACGCTTTCCAGGCCACGAGGTTGTTGAACTCCGGCGTGGTGATGCGGGTGCCGGAGTTGGTCGTCGCCCCACCGTAGGCGTGCACGGCCACACCGTAGCGGGCACCGTTCACGACGATGTAGACGGCGCTGCCACTCTGGCCCCCCGCCGTGTCGATGTCGTAGTACACCTTGCGGGCATCGACGGCGGCGATCTTCCGGTGGTCGTACCACTGCGTGCCGGCGGGCTTGTCGCCCGGATAGCCGGAGATGTTCCCGGTCGCGGCGACGAGGGCCGCGTCGGAGTAGGCCCCCAGTCCGAACCAGCCGGTCGTGCTGCCGAGCTGGGTGGGAAGGATGATCGCGCCGTAGTCATAGTTGGCATCGCCCGAGCCCGTCCATGCCGTGACCGAGCGGAAGTTGTTGCTGGTGACCGATCCATAGGGCAGCGTGCCGCCGTTTCGTCCCGGCATGACCTGGATGCTCTTCACCCACCCGTCGCGGCCCGCGACGCCGCTGTTCTTGATGTGAACGACGTGGCCCGCGGTGGCGAGCGTATGCGGTCCGATGAACCAGCCGGTTCCCTGCCACATGGAATTGTCGGCGGCCTGGATCAGCAGAAATGCGTGCGCGCGCCAGGGGTAAACAGCGGTGTTCGTGATCTGGACCCGGTCATCCGGCCCATGGACGGTCTCGGAAGGATCGGGCAGAAGACCGAAGGACGCGACCCCGATGTCAGGGAGCTGCGCCGAAGGGGGAGTCCAAAGCTCCTGGGGCGAGGCCTCCGTACGAGCGTGTCCCGCGACTGCCTCCGTGCCGTTGGTGGCATCGGTCGTCCCCCCACCTTCACCCTCCGAAGGCGACTCCAGGATCGGCTGATCGAGCTTATCTGGTGCGTGCTCGTCTGGCTGATTCGAAGTAGGGGAATGTGGTCCGTTGGACATCGCGATTTACCACCTTTAGGTCACAAACATGAAGTGCCGCTACGGCACCCGGAGCCGGCGCCGACTCTAGAAGAGGGCGGATAAAGAAGTCAAGCCAATCATACGATCCGCACTACTATCTTCCCGAGATCGGCGTGGAGCCGGAGTGGCAAGGCCGGAGCTTTGGCGCGGTGCTCCTGCGGCCGATCCTTGAGCGTTGCGACCGCGAGCGTCTGCCGGCCTACATTGAGGCCGCGAGTCCGCGCAACCGCGCGCTCGACGAGCGCCAAGCTTCGAGGTGGAGGAGGAGATGACCGTGAGGACTCGTCCCCGTTGTGGCGGGAGCCACGCACCTGACGCTTCCCTCATCAGCTCACCGCTCCCGCCCCTGGCCTCAATTCTGCACGAGTGGTGCGACTCCGACCCGATGCGCTTCTGCCCTCGATCAGACCACGGAGGCAATCGCCGGAAGAGGACCCAGTGGGCTGAGCGCGACGACATCGCCACGATCGGCTCGCGCCCACGCAATGCGCAGGGATCCCGTTTTTCGCTTATGCTCAGCGGCAACCTAACACGCTTGGAGCGCGTGTGG
>JBBQYZ010000845.1:0-1654 GCA_038208205.1 Gemmatimonadales bacterium
ATCACGCGCGGGGCCGCGAATCTGATGAGGACTCCTGCAGCACACCTCGCATCTGTAGCGCGCGAGGGCCAGAGGGTGGGCGAACGGACTACACCGTTCGCCGCTTAGCTGATTGTCACATCGGAAGTTAGGCCGACGCAGGGCGAAGTCAAGTGAAGGGTCACTCCACCACTTCGCACGCGTAGCCCTTTCCGTCGGGGACGATGCGGCCGAAAGCAGTGATCGCGTCGTGCTCGAACATCACGATCCATCGTTCACGCGCCGCCTCGGCCCAGATCCGGCGCTTCGTCTCGAGCGTCACCAACGGCTCCACGTCGTAGCCCATGATCCAGGCGAGCGGAACGTGTGCCGACGTCGGCGCCAGATCGGCGAGGTAGAACAGCCGCTCGCCAGTGGACTCGATCAGGATCCCCTGATGATGAGGGGTGTGCCCCGGAGTGTGGCGCAGCCGGATCCCGGTCAGCACGTCGGTGTCGGCGTCGACGAGCTCCAGCTGGCCGGACGACTGGAGGGGGTCGTAGTTGTGCGCGAAGTAGCTGGGCGACGTGCGTTCGTTCGCACGGTGCGCCCAGTCCCACTCGCCGCGGCGCGCCACGTACCGCGCGTTGGGAAAGGAGGGCACGGCGCCCCCGTCCTCGCCTCGACGGGTGTTGCCGCCGGCGTGGTCGAAGTGCAGGTGGCTGCTGACGACGAGGTCGACGTCCTCGGGCCCGAAACCCGCTTCGGCGAGCGCGCTCTCGAGCTGCGTCGGTCCGCGCCCGGCGATCGGACCGTTCTCGATGCCGTAGATGCTGTAGAACTTCTCGCTCTCCTTGTCCCCTGCCCCCGTGTCGATCAGCACCAGCGCGTCGGGGTGTTCAATCAGCAGGCACCGCATGCCCAGCGGGATGCGGTTGCGCGGATCGGCGGGAATCTTCCGCTCCCAGAGCGTCTTGGGAACGACGCCGAACATCGCTCCCCCGTCGAGCTGCTGGAGTCCGGCCTGCAGTGCGTGCACGCGCAGCGTGCCGACGTTGCGAGTCTGAACGAGCGGAAGCAGGGGCATGGCGTGAAGCTAGTGGATCACGCGGTGGTGTCTTTATCCACGGGCTGTGGCAGGCCCGGCGCCCGCCCGCCCCGCCGCTTCCGCGGTGCCGCGCTTCCGCTCGAGAGGAAGCGCTCGAGATCGGACCACCGCTCGCACCCGTGCCCCCTCGCGTCCTCGAGCAGACGTAGCAGACAGTGAGCGGTGGCGAGCGCATCGCCGGCAGCGCGGTGACGCATGCCATCCGGGATGTCGACGCCGTAGTGGCGGGCGACCCAATCGAGCGAGCGAGAGCGCAACTGCGGCAGCAGGCGACGCGCGAGTCGAACCGTGCAGAGCCGGCGTCCCGTGAGCTCACGACCCGTGCTCCGGGCGACCTCGGCGCTCACGAAACGCCAGTCGAAGCTCGCGTTGTGGGCGACGAAGACGTGGCCATCGAGCACGCGCAGGACGTCGGCGCAGACGTCGCGAAAGGCAGCCTTCTCGCGCACCATCTCCCACGAGATGTTGGTGAGTCGCGTGATGAAGGGCGGAATCGAGCGTTCCGGATTCACCAGGGTTTCGAACACATCCACGATCTGCCCGTGGCGGACCGTGACCGCGGCGATCTCCGTGATGCGATCGCCAGCG
>JBBQYZ010000846.1:0-1652 GCA_038208205.1 Gemmatimonadales bacterium
GGGCTGGTGGCGCCCGCGATCGGTATCCCGATCGCCGTCTACGATGCGCTACTCGCCCTGATCTACGCGACGCGCTACGCGACGTTCATCGGCGCGCGCGCACCCACGCTGCTGCTCGTACTCGCTGCAGCGCAGACGGACGCGTTGGCGATCGTCGGAAACCCCCGGGCGATTCTCCTGCCCCTGTATCTCCACGTGCCGATCGTGGCGCCAGCCACGCGCGACCGACGCGGGGTCGGGACTATCCTGCGCAGCGCCCTAGCGGGTGTGGCCGCGCTGTGGGGAACGCTGATCGTCATCTCGCTCCCACCGGCGACGGACGCCATGCGCAGCTACAGACGCTACGCTCGCGAGCGCCTGCAGGAGCGACCGGATTCCGACTTCGTCATCGGGCTCAAGATCTTCCCCACCCTCAATGCGCCCCCCCCACCGCTCTCGCTGATCAGCGATCTCGGACTGGCCGACAGTATCGGCGCGGGCGCACTGAGCGTGTATCTGTCTCCCCATGCAGCCAACGGATCGGCCACCCTCGACTCGCTCGCCCACGTGCTCGAGGAGGAGCGGGGAAGCGGCGGCAAGCAGTTGATCGTGGCGCTCGACTTCGAGCAGCGTGACGTCGTCGGCGAGCTTGGGCTCGCCAGCGCGAGCGGCGTCGGATCGCCGGCGGCGCGCGACGGATATCTCGGACAGCGCGTGGCCGATGTCGAGCGCATTGTCCGCAGGCTTCGTCCGGACATGGTCGTCCCGGTGGTGGATCCCTTCGGCGCCGGAGCGCGTACGCTCGGGAGCCTTCCGCCCGGCACTTGGGAGCACTATCTGCAGCAGGCCGCCACCGCGGCCCGCCGCGCGTACCCCGGAGTGCGCGTGCTCGCACACATCGGCGGATTCGGCGCGCGCGACAGCGCGCTGTACGCGTGGGCGTCGTCGGGTGCGTCTCCGGTGGATGCCGTGGGAGTGAGTCTCTTCCCCTGGTATGGTGGAGCGGTCACGCTCAGCTACAGATTGCAGGCGGTGGACACCTGGATGGGCGCGGCGCGCTCGGAGAAGGAGCTATGGGTGCTCGAGGCGGGCGCGTTCCCGCTGGCGCATGGCGACGCGAGCCAGGAGCTGGCGCTCTGGGGCGAGCTGGCGTGGGCGACCAGCCGCGGCGCGATCAAGGGACTGATCGTCTACCAGGCCAGCGACTATGGCTCGCCGGTCGGCTTGCGCGCCACGGGTGGCCGGCTTCGGCCCGCAGCGCGGGCAGTGGGACGGGCGGTCCGGGCGTTGGGGGGAGAGGGAGCAGAGCACTGAAGACGGACTGTTGATGCTCCTCCTCTCCTGCTCAGACCGTCGGCCTCAGACCGTCGCCCCCGTCCCGCGCACTACTCCCTCCACCACCCGCCCCTCGTCGAAGTAGCGCCGCGCCAGCGACTGGATGGCCGCCGGCGTCACGGCGCTGATGCGCGCATCGTGCTCCTCGAGCTCGGCCAGGCCGCGACCGAAGAGCCACGCGTCCACGACATCCCCCAACACCGCGCCTCCGCTCTGTTGGCGGATTGCGTTCGTTCCGATGGCGTACTCCTTGGCGCGTCTCAGCTCGGCGTCGCTCACCGGTGCGTCGCGCAGCTTGGCGAACTCGTCGAGCAAACCTCGACGCGCGCGCTCCTCCT
>JBBQYZ010000847.1:0-1649 GCA_038208205.1 Gemmatimonadales bacterium
ATCGCCAGGGGGCGGGTTGCACGTGTCGCGACCGTCCATTGAGGCCCAGACGATGCCGGTGGCGATCAGGCCGGCCGAGACGGCAAGGAGGCCCCCGCCCGTCCAGGTCTTCCATGAGGTGGCCTCGGGTGACGTGTCGAACAGCGATGGTTGAGCCGGAGCTGAAGGACTGATCGGCGGCGCGACGGGAGCTGCGTCGCGATGCGCGGACGAGACGGGGAGCAGTGGGAGGTTGAGGTGAACGGTCAGCTCGTGACCGCCGGGGATGAGAACCATTACTGATGCCGACTCGCGACCGTCGCCGGACCCCTCGATGCGCACGCGTCCTTCGTTCACATGAACCGGGCCCGGAAGTGGAAGGCGCCCGGTCGACGCACCGGCGATGGCGATGTCGATGCCCGCGGGCCCAACCACCGAGACCAGCCCGACGTGCTTACGCACGAGAGTGAGAGCCTGCGAGATCGCTTCGCGATTCTTCGTGTTGTCGATCCACGGCGTGTCGTGGGTGTCGAGCGCAGCGGCGAGGTGCGTCTCAGCGTCGACCCAACGCTTGAGACTTCCTTCCGCCAATCCGATCTGCGCGAGGGTCTTCCCCGAGGGCGACGCCGCATGCGCCTTTTGGAAGAGCTCGAGGGCGTCGGCGAATTGGTGCTTTTGCCGGAGAGCGATGCCCGCCTCGATGAGCGCATCAGCGGAGGGCGGCGCCGCCGCTAAGGCGGCGGAGGTTTGGAGGGTCGTCAGGATGAGAAGCGGGATGTAAAGGCGCATGGCTGCTTCCTCAGGTGTGGCTAATGGTTGCTCTTCCAGATGAAGGTCGATGGCTTTGAGCCCACGGGAGAATCGGTTTCATCCCAAGCGAGCACTGGCACGCCGTCCTGGGTGACTAGGAGAGTGGGATTCGCTGCGGGCGAGTTCGGCCCGTCAATCGCGCTGATGATGCCGAAGGATGAATCCCATTTCGTCCCGTCGAAACGCGCGAGATGAACGTTACGAGTCGTGCCGTCGGAGTCGCTCCACGCGAGCAGAATCTGCCCGACGCTGTCGACGGCCAGACGTGCTCCTGCGGGGCTACCTGCGGTCGTGAACGGCAGCGCTGCAGGCGAGAAACTGTCGGAGGGGGCGCCGTACGCGCTGACCGCTATCGCGTCCGTGCTCGTGTTGGTGCTCGTCACGAGCGGCGTCTGCATCGAATCGAACGCGAGGCCGACTACGCCGAAGTTCGGGAACCTCGTCGAAGCCCAGGCACTACCCGTCCAGCGGGACAGACCGCCGCCGTCGCTTGATGAGGCCCAGGTAACGTTCGGTTGCCCGGCGGGCGAGAGGCGGAGGGTCGGCTGTAGGGCTCCGAGTTGTGTGATGCCAGCGTAAGAGAGATCCCAGGACATCCCCGTCCAGCGCGCGACATAGACGGAGGTTGCGTACGTCTGGCTGTTCTCGGCCCAGGCCAGGAAGAACTGGCCTGACGGCGCCATGGCCAAGCGGGGCTGCGCCGCGTCCGTACCGCTGCCCTGCACAGCGCTGAGCTGACCGAAGAACGTGTCCCACGCGGTTCCAGTCCATTTCGCGACGTGGATATCCGAGTCGCCGGTCGAATACTCCGGCCAAGCGACGACAGGGTTGTCGTCCGCCGCCACGGCCACAGCCGCGGG
>JBBQYZ010000848.1:0-1647 GCA_038208205.1 Gemmatimonadales bacterium
GAATGGGAAAGCTCGGGGTGGTATCGATGGCGATCGTCAGACCGCGCAGAAGCCTTCCTGAGTCGGTGAGGACCGTCCCACCGCTGACGAGCGGTCGGCTTCTTTCGCTCGAGCCGGCATCCATGCTTGCATCAGTACCTGCTCGAGATGCGTGGTCGCGCGCCACCACGACCACCGGCGGATCGCCGCAAGCGGGCGACGTGCCAAGCGCGAGCCAGAAAATGACTGGCGGGATCAGGCTATTTCGAGGCAAGGAGCAGCCGCCATTCTACCCCCGCGAGCTGCCCGCTGTCAGCCGCCCACCACGAAGTGAGAGTGCCCTGATCCGACTTCGAAGATGGCATGACCCGCGGAATCGGGCATCGACACGGGCGCGCCGGCTCCCGAACCGGTTGGCGCGCGCTCGGGGTGGGGGAGCGCAACGAGGGCGCGTACGTTCACCGGGATCTCGAGGTCGAGGGTGAGGCCACCGTCTGCGGTGCGCGTCCAGTCGACGCCGACCGGTCCGCGCTGGGTCGGAAGCGTTCCGCGTGCGAACGATAGAACGCCATCGGGAGGGTGGATCGACACCGTGGCTGCCCCAGGGCTCGTAACGCGAGCGCCGAGCAGCACATCGAGGATGTCGACGAGCGCCTGCGAGGCCCAGCCGTGCGACTCGCTCTCACCGGCTGCTCGTGCGGTCCACGACTCCCAGGTGAAGGTTCCCCCTTGCTCCAAGATATTGCCCCAGCCGAGCCCCGCCTTGTCGGTGAGCCTGGCGAGGACTTGATCGGACTTTCCGGCGTCGCCGAGCGCCTTGAGCAGCACATGAGCGGTCATCGGCCCTTGTTGCATGCCCAGCCCCGCGACGTACGCCGACAACGTTGCGAAATCCGCGGACGGCGCGACTCCATACGCCACAGCGAACGACGTCGCGTGCTGCGATGCGTGCGCGCTCTGTGCGGTCCCCATCGCAAGCCCATCGATGTAAACTCCGTCCGCGCGCCGCAGCCGCATGTTGATGACCTTGGTGAGATCGGAAGCGCGCTGCGCGTACGTGTCGATGTCGCTCGCCGGCCGGCCGAGCGCCCGGGCTGCATCGGAGACCACCCGCTCGACATCGACCGCGAGAACGTTCACGGTGGTGCGCGCGGTGGTCGCGGTGTCGTAGCCAAAGCGCATGGAGGGCGGCCAGTCGATGATGCCGTACTGGTATTGCCCGCTCCCCCCCGCCAGGTTGGTGATCAGCCCAGTCGATGCGCTTCGGTAGCTCCAGACGTAGTCCGCGACTTTTTTGAGCGTGGGAAAGGCGTCGGCGAGCAGCGTTTTGTCGCCGGTCTCGAGGTAATAGCGCCAAACCCAGCCCACGAACATCTCGGTGAAGTCGGGGATGTCGCGCCCGCCGTCGCCGTTGGGGTAGACCGCATTGATCCGACCGTCCGTCCAGTAGCGCGTCTGCGAGGCCATGAACTCACGGATGGCTCTCTGCGTGGCGTTGCGCTCACGTGAGCCGGCCATCGTCGCAAAAGAATCGTTCACGGAGTCACCCAGGAACTGCCCTTTTTCTCGAGTCGGCGTGTCGAGGAACTGTTCCTGCGCCGCGTAGAGCGACGAGCGCTGCATCAGGGCGAAAACGCTGTCCAGTGTGGCATCCGAGCTCGCCAACTT
>JBBQYZ010000849.1:0-1644 GCA_038208205.1 Gemmatimonadales bacterium
CGTCGGAGCCCATGCGGGCGGCATAGCTGCGGAAGGCGGCGACTCGAAGGCAGCCGAAGCGATCCTCCCCCGGCTCACCGGCGCGGCGGCCGCCGAGCTCGACCGCGTGCCGGTATGCGATCCCGTGATCCTCGAGTACGGCGGCGAGCGCTGGCTCGTTGAACTGAGGGTTGTGGCGCGAGCCAGGAAATCGCCGCACATCGACGAGCGTGCAGACGCCGACCTCGCGGAGGACCGCTACGAGCTCGTCACTGGGCCGCGTCCCATGCCCGATCGTCCAGATCGTCACGGCGCTAGTGTCGCAGCGTAGAGCTACGCCAGGCTGGAATGAGGAATTGCAGTTTGCTGCGGTCAGCCCTTGTGGCCGGCGATCGGCGGCAGGGGGTGCTCGGCGATCCGCGCCTGCACAAGCTCGTTGACGAGCTCCATGCCATCGGCGAAGGCGTAGTTGATGCGAATGAACGGTTCCCACTTGTCGGGTACCGCATCCTCCGGGGTGATCGCCTCGACGGGACACTCGGGCTCACAGGCGCCGCAGTCGATGCACTCCTCGGGGTCGATCACCAGCATCCGGTCGCTCTCGTGGATGCAGTCGACCGGGCAGACGTCTACACACGACCTGTCCTTCACGTCAATGCAGGGCTCCGCGAGGATGTAGGTCACGACTTGTCCTTCTGCTTGGAGGAGGGAAGTGAACTCCCGCGGGGACGACACGCCGGATGGTCGTCATCGGACGTTGAGAACGATGCGTGTGGGTCGCAGATGAATCGATAGGTGCCCTTCTTCAAGGTCACCTTCCAGGTGGTCGTCTTGACGGCAGGCACACTCGTCGCCTGGTTGACACCACGGCCGATGAGGTGGAAGTTGTGGATATTCGAGAGATCCTTGACGGTGATCGTGTAGGTGCCCGGTTTGACTGATTTTGCGCTCATCGATATCGTGAATCCGGGACCCACGGTCGCGCTCAATCGTTTCGACTTGGCCTCGGCAGAGCCGGTCGTCGCGAGTATGAACGTAACGGCCAGAGCTGCGAGGACAAGGGCAATGCGGGACATGTTCTTTTCCTTTGGTTGCGAGCAAGTAGGCAGTTGCTGGTCGGCGTCGCGACCTCGCTTTGTCCGCACGTCCAGGGCTTTCTGCGCACTCTGGGCCCGAGACGCGACCACGCGTCCGTTCGCAGAAGGCGAACGACCATCACCGTCATGGTTCATCTCGACGTGGCGATGCGCCATGGGTTCTTGACTCCATCCTGGCCCGGCTTCAGAGCAATCGCTTGCCGTGGAGCAGGCCGCGGGGCTGGTGTGCCGACTACCTCGCGTTCGCCCATCGGCGATGCCTGCGGTGGCGTCGGTTCGGGAGACGCCCTCGGTCGCGACAGCCGCGCGCGGTCAGCGGAAGCGAGCGGGAATCGACAGCCAGGAGTTCCCGCATGGTCCGAAGAGAAATGGGAGCGGGGCAGGGAGCGGGACAGGACGTCGATCCCATTACCTGGTTGCGCGTTGGAGGTCTCCAAAACCGACCCCTCCAAGCGCGCCCGCGATGGTCGCGCGCTGCGCCGGGTGCATCGCGGCCACGAGCCGCGCCGCGCGGGCGGAGACGCTACCCCGCGAGGAGGCGGAGAGCCTCGCCGAGCAGGATCACGAC
>JBBQYZ010000850.1:0-1643 GCA_038208205.1 Gemmatimonadales bacterium
GCACCTTCCTGGACCGCCATCCGCCCCGCGACCTCCGACATCGGCGTCAGCAGCGGCAGCTCGCGGCTGGGCAGTTCCACCGTCTCGTACGCGATGCAGATCGCCTTGCTGGCGATGTGTGCGCGCGTGAGCTTCTCATCGGCCGCGAAATGGAAGTAGGTGAAGATCACCTGCCCGTCGCGCATGTACGGCCATTCGCGCTCGATCGGCTCCTTCACCTTCATGATCATGTCGGCGTCTTTCCACGTCGCCGCCGCGTCGGGCGCGATTCGCGCGCCGGCCTTCACATACAGGTCGTCGCTGAATCCGCTCCCCTCGCCCGCACCCTTCTCAACCGTCACCGAGTGACCGCCGGTAACCAGGGCCAGCGCACCGGCCGGTACGAGCGCGACACGGTTCTCGTTCGTCTTGATCTCTTTTGGTACGCCGATCTTCATGTGATGAAACGGTAGAAACGTGGATTGAGATGGCCGCGGCGCGCCGTTAGGCGGCAGCCGTCGGTCCGAGACTGAGAATGGTCTGGCGCTCGGGAGCGAAGAACTCGGCGGACACTGCGGCGACGTCGTCCTGGGTGATCGCGTCGATCAGCGCCAGCGTCTCGTCGAGCGTCCGGTACTCCTCTCCATACAGCTCGGTCCCCGCCGCGCGATACATCTTCGACGACGGACTCTCCAGCGAGAGCGTCAGCTGGCCCTTCAACTGCGACTTCGCCGACGCCAGTTCCTCGGCCGGCAGCCCATCGCGCGCAACGCGTCCGAGTTCTTCCATGATCACCTCGACGGCCTGCTGCGCCGTCGCCGGTCCAGTGCCGACGTATACCCCGTGCGAGCCGGTGTCGATGTGAAAGCTCTGGAAGCCGTACACCGAGTAGGCGAGTCCGAGTTCCTCGCGCACGCGCTGGAACAGCGGCGAGCTCATCCCCCCGCCGAGCATTACGCCGACGAGCACGATCGGATACCGGCGCGGATCGCTGTACGGCACGGTCACCGATCCGAGCACGACGTGGGTCTGCGCGCCCTCGCGTTCGACGTGCTTCGTCGTTGGCGCCGCGCCAGCGGGTGGCACCGTGCGCAGCGTGCTCACGTCGCGCGACTGCGCATCGCCCCACCCGGTCCGCTGCAACTCGTCGATCAGCGCTTCGTGCTCGACGTTGCCCGACGCTGCGACGACGATGTTGTTCGGCGCGTACGCAGTCGCGTGCAACGCCTTCAGCTCGCGGACGCCGAGCTTCGACACACTTTCGCGCGTTCCGAGGATCGAGTAGCCATAGGGATGCTCGCCCCACAGCGCCTCGTTGTGCAGCTCGAAGACAAGATCGTCAGGCGTGTCGTCCACCATGCTGATCTCCTCGAGCACCACTTTCCGCTCGAGCTTGAGATCATCTGACCGGATCGCAGGACGGAACACGAGGTCGGCGATCACGTCCGCCGCCTGGTGCAGGTGCTCGTCGAGCACGCGCGCCTGGAAGGACGTATGTTCTCGTGCGGTGTACGCGTCGAGCGAACCACCCAGCTGCTCGAGCGCGAGCGCGATGTCGCGCGCCGAGCGGGTCGCCGTGCCCTTGAACACCATGTGCTCGAGGAGATGCGACACGCCCATGTGCGCGCGCTGTTCGTGGACCGATGCCGAGCGCACCCACGCCC
>JBBQYZ010000851.1:0-1640 GCA_038208205.1 Gemmatimonadales bacterium
CCACTGGCACAGGAGACGGCTTGCGAGGCGCCGCCGAGCAGGCGCAGCCGTTCCTCCAGTTCATGCACCTCGGGTCCCATGATGAACTGTTGGTGGTCCACCACCCGGGCGACTGCACGCTCGATGGCCCCGCCGAGACGAGCCTGCTGTGCCCGAAGATCGATCAAACCGACTGGCTCGAACTGGCCGCCGGTGAGCGCTGACGCGTTGACTTCCACAAGCCGCCCGGCCGACAGTTCTGCATACCGGCGGCCACTCCGCGGACACACCAAATCCTGGCCCAGGCGCTCGCCGTCGTGACTGACCCAGCCGACGCGCTGGGCCGGTACGCCGACCATAAGGCTGTGAGGCAGAACATCGGTAGTCACTACCGCCCCAGCGCCGATCATGCTGTAAGCCCCGATGGTGTGCCCGCACACGATGGTGGCATTCGCCCCTATCGAGGCGCCGCGCTCCACCAGCGTCGGCCGGAACTCGTCGCGCCGATCGACACCGGCCCTTGGGATCAGCACGTTGGTGAAAACCGCGGACGGCCCGCAGAACACGCCGTCCTCCAGGGTCACGCCCTTGAAGACGCTGACGTTGTTCTGGATCCGACAGCCGGATCCGATGGTGACGTCCGGGCCCACCATGACGTTCTGGCCGAGTACGCAGTCCCGACCGATTCGTGAGCCGCGCAGGACGTGGCTGAAGTGCCAGATCTTCGTGCCCGATCCGATTTCGCAGGGCTGATCGGCGAACGCGCTCGGATGTACGAACACGACCCCGGACCGCGGGGCGACGGCCGATACCGCCGGCTCGACCGCAGCGGAGATTGTCAAACGCATCGACCGCTCAGCACGATCGAGGACCCGCAAGACCCGGACCGCCTCACGTCCATCGGTCCGGGGCGTCGCCCCCGAGGCAATACACGACAGAAAGTGCTCGCATTCACGGATCAGCGGCTCCGCCCGTTCCAAGGGCACCGCAACGGCGTTCGCCTTGGAGGGTTCGGGAATTCCATCCCGCCAGGCCACCTCATGGGGATAGTGCAGAAGCTTCGTCTCCCACGGCTCTCCATCGTCGAACACCGCCATCCCGCGATCCCCAATTACTACCAGCTTCTGCTCCTTGAACGGGTGGAGCCACGAGACGAAGACATGGCCCTCAATCCCGTTAGGAAACGACAAATGTGTCGTGGTCACGTCGGCGATGTCACGGTGCAAGAAGTTCGAGCCCACTGCTGTCACCGTTTCGGGCTCAGAGCGGGCCAGGTGGAGCATCATTGAGATGTCGTGAGGAGCGAAGCTCCACAGAATATTTTCCTCCCGGCGGATGCGCCCGAAGTTGAGCCGATTCGAGTACATGTACTGGAGACGGCCGAGCACGCCCTGTCGGGCTATCGCCTCCAACGCCAGGAAGGCAGGGTGGTACTGCAACAGGTGGCCGATCATCAGCACCCGTCCCTTACACTCGGCCAGCTCGCAAATCGCCTCGGCTTCGCTGACCCGGAGCGCTAGCGGCTTCTCGACGAACACATGCTTCCCGCTCTCCAAGACCCGGCGAGCAAGAAGGGCATGCTCCACCGCGGGGGCGGCGACGACAATCGCATCGATGGCCGGATCGTCCAGGAGATTCTGAAAGCTCACTCCAGGGACCCC
>JBBQYZ010000852.1:0-1639 GCA_038208205.1 Gemmatimonadales bacterium
ACGAGGCTCGCGCGCACGCGCGCGGGGTTCATCAGGTCGAGCACGACGACGCCGCCCGGCTTGAGCACGCGCGCGATCTCGCCCAGCATCGCGCGGTCGCCGTCTTCGCCGAAGTAGCCGAAGGACGAGAACAGCACGACCACCGAGTCGAAGGTGCTGCGCTGGAAGGGCACGTCGCGCACGTCCGCGCGCACGAGGCGCAGGTCGACCAATTCGGGCGTCGGCAGCTCGCGCGCTTGACGCAAGAGATCCATCGACAGGTCCAGCCCGTACGCATCGACGCCTTGCTCGCGAAACGCCAGCACGTGGCGCCCGTATCCGCACGCCATGTCGAGCACGCGACCGCCCACGCCGCGCGCCATCAACCATTGCGCTTCCACGCGCGCCGTGACCAGATCACGGTGCGGGTAGACGGTCAGGTAGTTTCCGCGGAACGCGTCGACGTACCACGGGTCGCGGTTGGTCATCGGGAATGGTGCGGCTCGACGGGAGAAACGAGCCCACCTGTGGTCTGCGAGAGATCGGGGCCCACGCGCAGATTTGCCGGTGGACCGCCCAGGGTCAACACCAGATCCGTCGCGCCGGTCAGCGCGCGCGTGACGAGCTCGACGTCGTCGGGGCCGTCGGTATGGGGATCGCCGTCGGCGTCGAAGCGCACGACGACCTCCATCTCCCTCGAGATGGGCTGCACGCCCGCCGCGGCTGCGCTCGATGACGACGTGCCCGAAGACAGAGCGCCCGAAGACAGAGCGCCCGAGGACGGAGCGCCCGAACCCTCGACGCCGTCCAGCCGAGACAGCCCGAACGGCAACGAGCGCCGGTTCGGACCGCCCGTCCACCACGGGTCGCGGATCTCGTACGAGCGGCTCCAGATCGCCTTCGCGCCGCCGATCGGGCGCACCGAGATGTCCACGGATCCGTCGGTCGCGCGCGCCAGCTTGCCGGTCAGCACCACTTCGCCCGTGAAGCGCGGGAGGGTTCCGGGCGGCAGCGGCTCGAACACGATCGGGGCCGGCGACGGGGTGCGGCTGCAGGCAGCGCACAGGAGGAAAAGGCCGGCGACGGAGCGGGGATGCAGGGTCATCGTTGTCAGAGGATCTCGCTTTGGATCGCGCTGGGTCGCGCGCGAGACCATCATATAGAGGAGAGCGCGGGACAAGATGGTCGAGAGAACACGCTTACCGAACGCCGACATGAGCCCCACGGATGCTGCTCCCCTGCTCGTCGACCGCAGGGTGAAGGAAGCTCGTGAGGAGCGTGATCTCGCACCCTGGGCGATGAAGAGCCGCGGGTCGAAGGGGCGGCACTTCGTCGAGCCCGAAGACGACTTCCGCACAGCGTGGGAGCGCGACCGCGATCGGGTCGTGCACAGCACCGCGTTCCGGCGGCTGATGTACAAGACGCAGGTCTTCATCAACCGCGCCGGCGATCACAACCGCACGCGCTTGTCGCACAGCCTCGAGGTGTGTCAGGTCGCGCGCAGCATCGCGAGCTCGCTGGCGTTGAACGAGACGTTGAGCGAGGCGCTCGCGCTGGCGCACGATCTCGGTCATCCGCCGTTCGGTCATCGCGGCGAGGTCGCGCTCGACGACCTGATGAGCGGGCACGGCGGGTTCCGTCACAACGCGCAGGTGTTGCG
>JBBQYZ010000853.1:0-1638 GCA_038208205.1 Gemmatimonadales bacterium
CCACGCTCGCCGCCGTCACCTTCATCATCGCCGCGGTCGGCATCGCCGCCTGTTGGCTTCCCGCCGCGCGGGCCGCACGCGTGGATCCGGCGGTGGCGTTGCGGGCGGAGTGACGGCCCGCGTCCGCCGCTGCTGCCTGACGGTCGCCACGGATGCCGGACAGGCGTCGCTTTGCGCCCGCCGTCGTTCCGACACACTATCCAGCCATCAAGGAACATCCTCCTGGAGGGATCAATGCTCATGGCGATTGCCATCGTCGTCGTCGTTCTGCTCGTCGCGCTGCTCGCGTTCGCCGCATCCAAGCCGGACAGGTTGCGTGTGCAGCGTGCGACGAGCATCAAGGCGCCGCCGGAGAAGATCTTTCCGCTCATCAACGACTTCCACAGTTGGGACCGTTGGTCGCCTTACGAGAGACTGGACCCCGCGATGAAGAAGACTCACAGCGGGGCCGCGAGCGGGGAGGGCGCCGTGTACGAGTGAGAAGGCAACGGCAAGGTCGGCAAGGGACGCATGGAGATCGCCGAAGCGTCCCCGCCTTCCAAGCTCGCCGTCAAGCTGGACTTCCTGCGGCCGTTCAAAGCTCACAACATCGCCGAGTTCACGCTGGAGCCCAAAGGCGACTCCACGAACGTCACGTGGGCGATGGATGGTCCCAGTCCCTACGTCACGAAGTTGATGGGCGTCTTCGTCAACATGGACAACATGATCGGCAAGGATTTCGAGACCGGTCTCGCGAATCTGAAGGCCGTCGCCGAGCGGTGAGCGGCGGACGCACGTCTCGATCGTGACGGCATCCGATACCCATCGCACGATCGACGCAGTGTGGAGGATCGAGTCGGCCAAGCTCATCGCCGGTCTCGCGCGGACCGTGCGCGACGTCGGGCTGGCTGAGGATCTCGCGCAAGACGCGCTCGTCGCCGCGCTCGAGCGGTGGCCGGAGTCGGGCATCCCGGACAACCCTGGCGCCTGGCTCATGGCCACCGCGAAGCATCGCGCGATCGACCTGCTGCGCCGAAGCAAGCTGCTCGAGCGCAAGCACGAGCAGCTCGCGCACGAGCTCGAGTCCGAGCAGGAAAAACCCGAGCCGGACCTCGTCGCGGCCCTCGACGATCACATCGGCGACGACCTTCTGCGTCTCGTGTTCACCTCCTGTCATCCGGTGCTCTCGACCGAGGCGCGCGTCGCGCTCACGCTCCGCTTGCTCGGCGGTCTGACGACGGAGGAGATCGCGCGCGCCTTCCTCGTCCCGGAGCCGACCGTCGCCCAGCGCATCGTTCGGGCTAAACGCACCCTCCGCGAGGCGCGCGTGCCCTTCGACGTCCCCCGCGGGGCCGAGCTCGCCGAGCGTCGGTCGTCGGTGCTCGAGGTCGTCTACCTGGTCTTCAACGAGGGCTATTCGGCGACCGCCGGCGATGACTGGATGCGGCCGGCACTGTGCGAGGATGCGCTGCGCCTCGGCCGGATCCTCGCCGAGCTCGCACCGAAGGAGCCGGAGGTCCACGGCCTGGTGGCGCTGATGGAGATCCAGGCGTCGCGTCTGCGGGCGCGAGTCGGCCCGTCGGGTGAGCCGGTCCTGTTGCTCGATCAGGACCGCGCGCGCTGGGATCACATCCTCGTCCGGCGCGGCCTGGCGGCGCT
>JBBQYZ010000854.1:0-1635 GCA_038208205.1 Gemmatimonadales bacterium
AGACCCGTTGGCCGGCCTCGAGCGATCGGGCGGGGCGGCAGTAACACCGGGCGCGACGGTGGGGACCGTCGAGACGGTGGTCCCATCTCGCCGGGGCACGGTTCAGGATCTCGCGGTCTGCTCCAGTGACGCGACGTCTCCCTCGGCGTTGAAGCCGTGCTCGATCATCCAGCGGACCGACGTCAGACGGCGGAGCGCCCACCATCCGCGGATCACGTCGACATCGACGGGCGCGCCATACCCGAAGACGACGTCGTCGAGCCGTTCTTGGTGACCGACGGTCAGAATCGCAAGATCGAACAACGCATCGCCGGGGCATGCGTCCGCCCAGTCGATGATGCCCGTGATGGTCTCACCCTCGAAGAGAATGTGTGCGGGCTGGTAGTCGCCGTGGGTGAACACCATCGCGAACGGTCGGAGTGCAGGTTCCACGCGCGTGCGCGCCGCTTCGACGATCGCAGGTGAGGTGATCTCGTTGTCGACGAGCCATCGGCACTCGCCATCGACGAACCGGGCGAAGTCGTCGGCATCCCAGCCGCTCCATGGTGGTGCCGGTACTGCGTGGATCTCGCGAGCGAGTGCCCCGGCGCTCGCCCAGACGCCGGCCGGCGCAGGAGAGAGCTGCCCGAGCCGACCGAGTTGCCCACCTGGCACGGCGCTGATGGCGAGCGCGTGCTCGTGGTGCCAGAGGACTCTCGGGGTCGAAACGGCACACCTGCGATGGCTGCGACCTCGTGGCGGATGCGCCAATCCTCTGCGTCGACCTTCACGTACGTGTTCGCGACCCGGACCGTGACGCGCTCCTGATGTGCGACAACGAGCTCGACCACGTCCACGGCGCCATCCTGGCAGCAACATCGAGCGTCGGTGAACCGCGTGCGGTGTCGGCGGGTGCAGAAGCGAAACGTCGTAGTCGAGGTCTTGAAACGAGGACACCTCGCCGTGGTGGGCGACATTCATCACCTTGGCAGTCAACGATCGGGTCACCGGTCGAGCAGTAGCGCTTGTGCGACCAATCGGTGGACGCATAGTGAAACCCGTGCCTGGGCATACTTGGCGCCGTGAGCGATTTGGGCAGCCCCGACATCACCGACTTGATCCTCGACGAACACGCCGAGTTCCGTAGCCAGTTCGTCGCGCTGTGGGACCTACGCCCCCGCGGCGAAACCGAGAGCATCGCGGCCGCCTGGCAGCCGCTCGCTGACCTGCTCGAGGTCCACGCGAGCGCGGAAGAGGACATCTTGTACCCGGTCCTTCTCAAACGCGGCAGCGACGAAGCTCCCGAGGAGACCGACGACGCAATCCGCGACCACAACGAGATTCGCGATGCAATCCGCGGCGCGGCCAGTGCGACCTCGGGCAGCGACACATGGTGGGACGCCGTCATGGCTTGTCGCAAGGCCAACGACGAACACATCGCCGAGGAGGAGCGCGACGTCATCCCCGACTTCCGCGAGCACAGCAACGACGAGTTGCGCAGCGCGTTGGGGGTCCGCTGGGTCGCGTTCCACGCCGAGCACCGAGGTGCTCGGGGCGTCTCCGGTGACGACGTCGGGCCCTCCGAATACATCGAAGAGCACTCATGATCGAAGCGGGGTTGCGAACGCGCCGACACGCCGGAGGCACGACGAGCCC
>JBBQYZ010000855.1:0-1633 GCA_038208205.1 Gemmatimonadales bacterium
CCCTATTCGCGATGCAGGTGCGCCGAGCGCGAGCAACGAGCATCCCACGGCCCGATAGGCGCTCGCGCCTGTCGATCACGTCGCCCGCTCCATGCCGACACGGAAGCGCACAAACGCGGGCGCGAGTAAGCCGCGAGCTTCGCGCCGGGTTCGCAAGCCTCTCGCTCCGGGCGCCCTCAAGGTGCAGCGGTGGATCGATCTCCTCGCCGCGCTCCTCGTCCGTCACTACCCTGCGACGCTCGAGGAGCTGGCGCGCGACGTCCCCGCCTACCAGTCGGCCGGCACGCGGAAGTCCACGCTGCTCCGGATGTTCGAGCGCGACAAGGATGAGCTGCGATCCTTCGGCGTGCCGCTGCGCACGGTGATGAACGAGGAAGGCGAGCTCACCGCCTACCAGCTCTCCACCCGCGACTTCTACATGCCGTACCTGAGTGTCGCGACCGCGAGACGCGTAACGGGCGCGAAGCGAGTGGACCGATACGGTTACGGGTCGCTCCCTTCACTGACCTTCGAGCCGGACGAGCTCGCGGTGGTGGGCGAAGCAGCGGCCCGCGTGGCGATGCTCGGCGATCCTCTTCTCGCGGCCCATGCCCGGTCCGCGATGCGCAAGCTCGCCTTCGATCTACCGCCGGGCAGCGCGGCCACCGGCGAGCCGGAGCTCCTGCCGCCACGCGCCCGAGCGGACGAGCATCTGTTCGAGCCACTCGGCCGGGCATTGCGCGAGCTCAAGCGGGTGTCGTTCGACTACCGGGCCATCGAGCGCGACACGATCACCCGTCGCACCGTCGAGCCGTACGGGCTGTTCTTCCTGCACGGCCACTGGTATCTCGCCGGACGCGACGGGGAGCGCGCCGAGGTTCGCAACTTTCGCCTGAGTCGCATGTCGCGGCTCGAGGTGAACGCGACCCGTGCCAACTCACGCGACTACGAGGTCCCCACCGGCTTCCATCTCTCTGAGCACGCGAGGTCGAGACAGGCGTGGGAGCTGGGTGATGCGGATGCCGTGGAGGCGATCGTGGAGTTCCAGTCGCGGACCGGGGCGGCGATGGCGGCCGCGAGACTGGGCGTGGGTATGTCGGGCTCGCCGTCACGACGCCGATTCCTCGTGCGCCGGCTCGACACCTTTGCCAGGTGGCTCCTCTCGCTCGGCGAAGATGCACAACCACTGTCGCCCGAGACGCTGGTGATCGAGTACCGCCGGCAGCTCCGTGAGACCCTCGAGCTCTACAGGGGGAGCGTGTGACCGACACGGCGGCCACGCAGCTCCGGCGAATTCTGCACATGATCCCCGGCATCGCGGACGGGGAAGAGCACTCGTTCCAGGAACTGGCGGAGCAGCTCCAGGTGGACGCCGATACGGTCGTCGGTGATCTGCACTCGCTCGCCACGCGCTTCGGCGAGCCGGGCGGCTTCGTGGAGGGAGTGCAGGTATTCGTCGAGCACGATCGGGTGTCACTACTCTCCAATCATTTCCTGCGACCCATCCGGCTCACCGCGCCGGAGCTATGCGCGGTCGAGCTCGGCCTCTCGATGCTGCGGACGGAGCGGCCGCCGGAGGAGCACCGAGCTCTCGACGGCGCGCGCGCACGACTCCGCGATACGCTCGCGAAACTGCCCGGCGAGGAAGTAGCGG
>JBBQYZ010000856.1:0-1633 GCA_038208205.1 Gemmatimonadales bacterium
AGCGGCGCGGGACACAAATACACGCTGCCTTCGACGAAGCCACACCACTCGAAGAAGGTGGTGAGAGCGTCCACGCTCTCACCCATTGGCGCGTAGGAGAGCGGACGGAAGATGCCTTTTGGCTTGCCCGTGGTGCCGGAGGAGTAGAGCAGGGCGCCGCCCTCGCACTCGTCGACGATCGGCTCGGGCGGGTACTCCGCGACCGCCTGCTCGTACGACTCCCAGCCGTCGATCACACCGTCGACCATCAGCCGGTGCTCGACGCGGGGCGTGGCGTCCGGCTCCATCGCGCCGGCCACCTCGCTGAGTCGCTTGCTCGAGAGGAACACGCGCGCTTCGCAGTCGTTGACGATGTACTCGACCTCAGGCGCGGTGAGGTGTGAGTTCACGCACGTCCAGTAGAGACCTGAGCGTTGTGCGGCCCACGTGATCTCCAAGTAGCGGACGTTGTTCTCCATGAAGATGGCGATGGCGTCGCCCCGTCGTAGGCCACGCGCACGGAACAGCTGCGCGAGCCGGTTCGAGCGCTCGTCGAGCTCGCGGTACGCGATGATCTCGCCGTCCCCACCCATGATGAGCGCGGCATGGTCCGGGTGTTCGCGTGCCACTGCTCCTAGGTACACCGCCAGACCTCCGTGTCGCGTGGGCGCGAGTTCTACCAGTCGCACGTGCCGTCCATCATCCGGGTGGCGACGGCGAACGCGTGTTTGGCAGCTGCTCGGAGCGACGCCGACCTCGCTCTGAACGCGTGGCGACGGCGCGGATAGATTGCGCGCGCTCAACAGAAGGGGGAGCCGTGAACCTCGAGCTCACCGAGGACCAAGAGTTTTTCCGAGAGACGACCCGTCGATTCCTCGACAGTGAGTCGCCGCTCACCACAGTGCGCGCGTTGTGGGAGACCACCGATGGCCTCGAGCGCGACTGGTGGGCCAAGGCCGCCGAGCTCGGGTGGACCACGTTGTTCGTGCCCGAAGCGCACGGCGGCGGCAGCCTGTCGGGTCACCCGGTCGAGGATGCGGTGATCGTGGCCGAAGAGATGGGCCGCATCGCGGCGCCGGGACCGTTCCTCCCCGTCAACGTGGTGTGCTCGGCGCTGGCGCGCGACGGCAGCGCCGAGCTGCAGGCCGAGTTGTTCCCCGGTCTCCTCGCGGGCGAGACCATCGCTACGTGGGCGTTCGCCGAGCGCGGCGGTTCCTGGGACGCCGCCGGCGTGTCGCTCACCGCAACCCCCGACGGCGACGACATCGTGCTCGACGGCGAGAAGGCCTACGTGGAGGCGGCCGGCCTGGCCGACCAACTCCTCGTAACCGGCCGCACCGGTGACGGGCTCACGCAGGTGATGGTGCCGGCCGACGCCGCGGGCGTGAACGTCACCCGCGGGCGCAGCATCGACCTCGTCCGGCGTTTCGGATCGATCACGTTCGACGGCGTGCGCGTGCCCGCGGCGTCCGTCGTCGGCGAGGTCGGTGGCGCGTCCGATGCACTCGAGCATCAACTCGAGATCGCGCTCGCGCTGCAATGTGCCGAGACCGTCGGCGCCGCAGATCGGGTGTTCGAGTCCACGATCGAATACGCGCAGGAGCGCTTCGCGTTCGGTCGACCGATCGCCTCGTTCCAGGCGCTGAAGCACCGG
>JBBQYZ010000857.1:0-1630 GCA_038208205.1 Gemmatimonadales bacterium
CGTCCATCGTGGCCCCACCGGCCAGTGACGCTTGCCACCGGATGTCGCTGCGCTGGGGGAGCGGGAAGCACATCCACGTCTCGATGCGTTGCACCGCCCCGAGCTCGCCGCCGGCGACGATGTCGAGCAGGCGGGTCACCATCGGGTGATAGCGGTAGTGGAACGCTTCCATCACGGTGCGGCCGGTGCGCTCCGCGACGGCGGCGACCGCCTCAGCCTCCTCCGCGTTCGCCGTGAACGGCTTCTCGCACAACACGTGCTTGCCCGCCTCGAGCGCGGCGATGGTCCACCGGCCGTGCAGACCGTTCGGCAACGGGTTGTAGATCGCGTCCACATCTGGATCGCTGAGGAGCGCCTCGTAGTCGGTGTGGACGTTCGGGATGCCGTGCTTGAGCGCGAACCGCTCGGCCTTCGTGCGGTCGCGTGCTGCGATCGCTGACACCTCCACCTCGTCCACCCGACGGGCGGGCTTGATGAGTGCTGACGGTGCGATGCGGGCAGCGCCGAGGACGCCGATTCGGAGAGGGCTCACCCACCTATCCTGCCCCGACGCCGCAGCACCCGCCTGTACCGTGAGCCGGGGCCCCCGTAGCTCAGCGGAACAGAGCAGCCGCCTTCTAAGCGGACGGTCGCAGGTTCGACTCCTGCCGGGGGCGCGCAAACCTGCAGGTCGAGGGATGGCTCGACTGGTGACGACGCGCGCTCGGCGGGTCGCGCTGAACAACGTTGTTCAGCGCGAGGGTCCGCTCGGTTTGATGTACGCCGTCCTCCGACCATCTGTTGCATGACGGCCGGTCGTTGTTGCTCCGATCGGGCCGTGCTATCCGCGTCCAACGGCACGAGTGGCCCGGGCTGGGAGACTGTCGCGCGTGTACCGATTCGGCGAGTGCGAGCTCGATGCCGTCGGTCGCGAGCTGCGTCGCGGCGGTGACTCGGTACACCTCGAGCCGCAGGCTTTCGATCTCCTCGTTTACCTGCTCGACCATCGGGACCGAGTTGTGTCCAAGATCGAGTTGCTCGAAGGAGGCTGGGGCCATCAGTTCGTCCGTGGCGAACCTGACGACTCGCGTGAAACAGGCACGACGCGCGGTCGGCGATGACGGGTCGCGTCAGCACACGATCCGCAACGTGCGCGGTCGCGGATACCGCCTCGTCGCTGCCGACGAGATTGTTGACCTCCGCTCCCCGCGTCTGGTCCGGCGAGAGCGGCGCTCATCGGGCGGGACAACGATTTCCTCGCGCTCGTCGATCTCGTCGAGCGTTCCCCCCTCGCCACCCTCACTGGTCCGGGCGGCGTCGGCAAGTCGACACTGGCACGCGCGGTCGCGCAGAGGTGGGTGGCTCGCACGCACATGGCCGCCATGTCGTCGAGCTAGCGGCTTTGGATGCCGGCAGGCACGTTCTGCCCGCTGTGACTCGCGCGCTCGCACGTGCTCACCACGTCGTCGTCTGCCGCGATCGCCGTGGTCCACTTGTCGAAGGGGTTGAGGGCCGACGTGCCGCTCACGACGAGTGGGAGGTGATGGCGCAGGGCGCCTGGAGGTCAGTGACGGCCAGGTCGGCGGCGCGACGGTCGGACTCGACGACGAGAACGCGCCTGGCTAATCCTCCGGAACGTGTCGGGTGCTGG
>JBBQYZ010000858.1:0-1625 GCA_038208205.1 Gemmatimonadales bacterium
CGCTCAAGGCCGGCCTTCCCGAAGCCCCAGTAGACGAAGTCGTCGCGTGCGTAGATCCCGCCGGGCTCCGATACCCGGATCGCGGGGCCGTCGCGATCCTCGGGGCGGATGCCGTAGGTCTCGAGCAGCACCGTGCCACCGCGCGCGGTTCGCTCGCGCAGGACGCGGAGCAGCCCGAGCGGATTCTCGACGCGGTGAAGGATCCCCAAGCAGAAGACGAAGTCGAAGCGCTCCTCGAGCCGGTCGAGCTCGAACGCGTCGAGCCGGCGATACTCCACAGACGAGCCCAACAGGCCGTGGACCGCACCGAAGCCCTCCGCGCCGCCCAGCTCGATTCCCCAACGAGCAGCGACCCAGAGCCGGTACTGCTCGTTATCGACCGCGACCACCCGGTCCGCGCCACGCCGCTCGGCGAGGAAGGCATAGAAGCCGTCGAAGGTGCCGACGTCCAGCACGCTGCGACCCCGGAAGTCACCCGGAAGCGCCGACACGCGGTAGCGATGATCACGCGCGGCACCCGGCGTGTAGATCCCCTCGGCGCGATTAAGCGCAAAAGTGTGAAACCAGAACGGCACAGCGCCCAGCGCCGCACGCGCGAGCTGCGGATCGGCCTCGATCGGCAGCAGGTCAGCCACCTGCCGCTCGGCGTCCGTGACGGCGAACTGGCCCAGCGCGGCCACAGCCGCAGTAGTCCTCACCATTCACATAACTCCTGTCCGGGGTTGCCCCCACCTCACCCCGCCGCGGCGTGCGGGCCGCAGCGACATAGACCGCCTCCGCTCAGGCTACCGCCACCACTCCCAACCCAGCGGCCACCCATCACTCCGGGGGCAACCCATCGCCGCGCCGCCACGGCGCCGACCTACGCTCCCGCTTCTGACGAGGAGGAGAAGTCTCCGTAGACTCTCCGCTCGCTATCGCACTCGGCCCGGAGGAGTAACCACCGCGCGGCTTCTCCTTGGCGCCGATAGGAGTAACGAGCCGCATCGGCGCTGGCGTGATCGCTTTGTGGTCGAAGGAGTCGCGTGTGGAGCGGCACCGGGAACACGGGTCCGCGCCGGGCCTTGCGGGCGCGCTCAACCATTTCGACGTACTGCTTCGCCGGACTTTCGACCTGCCGGCGCATGCGGTCGACGTGCTCCAGATAATTCGCTGTTTGGGATTCCGAGTTAGGCGACGGGATCGGCTCCTCGCGGACGTCGTCGCCCTCCTCGCCCAACCCGACGGCGCAATCGCCGTCGACGCTGATCGCGGTGAAGCGCTCGTCGATTCACGGCCCGGCGATCGACGGCGCGACGATGTCCGCCAGCGAGGTCACCTGCGTATTGGGCAACTCGTGGGCCATTTCCCCGGCCATGGTCGGATCGAAGATCGTCAGTAGCCGCGAAACGTCGTCGGAAACAGCGCGGACCATCAGCGCCATCCGGAGCACGATCGGGTCCTCCCCCGCAACGACCGCGACCGCGTCGACGCCACCGGCGTTCAGCGCGGCTGAAGGTTCGGCCGACGATGAGCGAGCGCAAACGCGACAGACCCACGAAGCAACCCTAGGCGCCCGTGGACGGTGAGTGAGCGGGACCGGTTCCCGAAGGAAGTCGTATAAAGTGATGGCCAACGGCCTTGCC
>JBBQYZ010000859.1:0-1624 GCA_038208205.1 Gemmatimonadales bacterium
GGGCGGCGGCTCTAACCGTGCTTCCACTCACGTGTGTGACCCCGGCGATCTCTCCGCAGATCGCGAGGCTTCATGCGCTTCGAGATGTCGAGCGGCTCAGGCGCGACGTGACGCTCGCGACCCGCGCCGTGTTCGCGGCGAGCGTCGTCGGGGCCGCGGCGCTGGCCGTGGCCGCGCACCAGGCGCTAGCCCTTGTAGGCTCCGGCTTCACGCCGGGCGTCTCCGCCCTCCGCATCCTGTGTATCGCGATGGTTGTGAGCAGCGTGGCCGCGTACAACGGCCTCTCCCTGACCCTGACGGGACACGAGCAGTCCGCGATGCGGGCGACCGCCCTCAGCTTGGCGGTCTCTGTGGGCCTCGGCGCCTTGCTCATCCCGCGCTGGGGACTTTCCGGCGCCGCCACGGCGACTCTCGGCGGCATCATGGTCCGGAACGCACTCAACTCGTGGAGTACGCGCACCCGCTTAGGTCTGGACACGACCGTGCTCGGCCGTCATCCGGGGCTGCCGCCCCGCGCGCCTCGCTGAAGCGCCATGCGGGCTATTGCATCCCAGTGGCGAGCGAGGTCCCCACGTGTCTCGGGCGTCAACCCGCCCGGTGCTTGCACGGGGGGAAGGCGCAAGCGCCGCGAGCGCAGGGCACTCGTGAGCCCCCAGCTGTGAACCTGCTCGAGTTGCTCCACGATCGCGTACTTCGCCGCGCGACCTCCGGTTGGGCGGAAGACCGGCACGCCGTGCACGGCCGCCACGATGCTGAGGTGCAGGCTCACGCCGACCACGGCGCGCGCTCCGGCGATTAGCTGGCACATCTCTACCGGTGCAAACGGTCCCGTTCGCCATGCAGCCGGTGCGCTCCGAAGCACCGCGCCGGGACGGTCTCCCAGGGCAGGGGAGACGGAGACCTCGACGAGATCCAGACCCTCTCGCCGAGCCGCCTCCAGCACGGCTTTGAGCGCGCCTCTCCACCGGCGTAGCCGGGGTGACGCCTGGATGACGACGTACGGTCTGGGCGGCATTCGCGCGCGGTCGGGCGGCAGACCGGCGAGCAGCCGTGCCACCCCGAAGGCGGTATCCGGCGTGACGACGTGGGTTGCGCTCGGCAGAGCGCGACGAAGCAGAGCCGCCGACCGGGCGTCGCGAACCGCGAGGTAGTCCACCGCGCCTAGCGCTGCGCGTAGCGCGGCCCGATGTCGGCGTGCTGGGCGCCAGGGAACTCCGACGGCGTTCCACGTGACCGGCACCTTGCGCTCGGCAGCAAGCAACGTGGGTAAAAGCCAAAGCCTCGGGAAGTCGATCGTGCTGCGCTGAGCGCTGGCGACGCGTTGCGAGTCAAAGCGCACGAGATCGCCGCCGCCCACGATGAGAAGATCGGAATTGCGCAGCTCTTCCGCGAGCCGATCGACACTGCGCACCTCGAAGGGCCAGGAATCCGACTTGACATCGGAGAGGCCGTAACGAACGAGCTCCGGCCTCCCCATCCGGTCATCGAGCTCACGCTCCGCAATGAGAGGGAACAGCAGGTCCCCGAAGTTCGGCACGTCGAACGATCCGACGATCGCGATGCGAGCCCCGCGCTCAACCACCTCAGTGTGACAAGCGTGAGCGTGCGCGCGAAGCAGCCACCC
>JBBQYZ010000860.1:0-1612 GCA_038208205.1 Gemmatimonadales bacterium
GGGCCATCGCCCACGCGCACGAGGGAATCGAGGAACGGCGCATACCCCAGGCGTCGCACGTGGAAGCGATAACGACCTGGAGTCGGGACGCGCATGCCGAACCGCCCCTGGTCGTCGGCGAGGGCGCGCGCCAGCGGTACGCCGGTGCTGTCGAGCAGGGTGACGATCGCCCCGGCGACGACGGCGGAATCCGCCCCGACCACTCGTCCACCCACGGCCTGTGCACGCGCGACCTGCGAGGCGAGCAGCACGGTGAGGACGAGGCCGGAGACGCGCATGCTCCAACCTCGTGCCCGCCGGCACGGGCGGCAAGAGCCCGCGCCGGCCGCGCGTCAGCGCACCAACGGCATCACCTCATCCGCGAACCGCTCCATCTCCTCGAACTGCGGGCTGCACTGCAACAGCAGCAGCCCCACGCCGGCGTCCTGATACGCGCGCACCCGATCGGCGACCTGCTCGGCGGTACCCACGAGACCGGCGCGCAGCCCGCGGTTGGAGACCGAGTAATCCTCGAGCGAGACCCGCGACTCGAGCTGCGTGTTGGAGAGCCAGTCCTGGTAGTTGTGATAGCCCGGCGATCCCTCGGAGACGTTCGTGATCCGTTCGAGCTCGCGCTTGGCCTCCGCCTCGGTCGCTCGTACGATGACGTACGCGGCCATGCCGTACTCCATCTCCGGAAGGCCGGCGCGCTCGCGCCGCGCGCGCATGTCAGCCACCTTCGGCGCCACATGCGCCACTGGATCCCCGTGCATGACGTACGCGTCGCACTTGGCGGCGATGAGATTCTTGGCCGTCTCCGATTCGCCGCCTGCATAGAGCGTGGGGCGCGGCCGGCGCACCGGCTTGGGCTCCACGATCAGATCGTCCACGGTGTAGTAGGTGCCCTTGTGCGTGAGCCGCGGCTCGCGCCACGCGCCGCTCACCACGTCGAGCCACTCGGCCGTGCGCGCGTAGCGGTCGTCGTGGCGGTCGAAGTGCACGCCGTAGCGGCGCGCCTCGTCGGCCCACCAGGCGCTGACGACGTTGAGCGCGAGCCGACCGCCGGCGATCCGATCGATGTTAGCCGCCTGCTTGGCGAGGAGCGCCGGCGGGTGAAACTGTGGCCGCACGGCGACCATCAGCTCGAGCCGGTCGGTGACTGCCGCAAGAGCGGCAGCGGTGCTCCAGGCATCGAGTGCCGGGGCGTCGGCGCCCTTGATGTCGTTGAGAAAGAGCTCGGCGATCAGCGTGAGGTCGAAGCCGATCTCCTCGCTGCGCTGCGCGAGCCGGCGGGTGTACGCCCAGCTCGCGTCCATCCGCTCGTCTTCCACGTTGCGCAGCCAGCCGCCGAACACCGGCATCCAGTAGCCGAAGCGCATCCGCTTCGCCGATCCGACCGTCGGCTGGAGCACAGCCGCGGCGGCGGTCTCGCGCTCTGGCAGCAGGGTGGCGCTCATGCCGTCACCTCGGCGACTGTGCGGACTATGCCGACCGCATCGACTGTGCCCACTGCACCCACTGCACCCACTGCACCCACTGCACCCACTGCACCCACTGCACCCACTGCACCCACTGCACCCACTGCACCCACTGCACCCACTGCACCCACTGCACCCACTGCACCCACTGCACC
>JBBQYZ010000861.1:0-1606 GCA_038208205.1 Gemmatimonadales bacterium
CAACAGCATGCACCACCAGGGGGTGCGCGAGCTCGGCAAGGGCCTCGTCGTCACGGCGGCAGCGCCCGACGGACTCGTGGAGGCGTTCGAGGGGGAGGACGACGATGGCTATCTCGTCGCGGTGCAGTGGCATCCGGAAGCGCTCACCGATGCCGACTCGCGACCGCGCAAGCTGTTCGCCGACTTCATCGAGGCCGGCGCCGAGTGGCGGAAGGCGCACGGCTGATCGCCGAGCCGTGCACGTGGCCGAGCCGCGCAGTCCCGTTCACGAAGACGGTGCGCCTGGCTGGTGGCAAGGCTAAAATACGAGCGTGAGCGACGATCTGCTCGCCGTACGGCGGCGCGCTTTCCCCTCAGTCGATCGACGATGAACCGTTGTGTCGTGATTCACCGGACCGGCGCCAGCGAGGTGCAGGACGTCCAGCCTGTCCTGCACCAGAAGCTCCGCGGACTGGAATACCGCCGCTTCGTCGTGGAGTTCACGCGCGACCAGGACAGTCGCGCCGTGACCGGCGCGCTCTACTCCCAGTCGGTCCCGTCGGGCTGGCAGGTGGGCGACGCGGCGAAGAAGCTCTGGGGGCGCGGCGCTGGTTCCATCCGCGTGTTCGACGACGACGGGCATCTGCTGCTCACCGCGCGCGACGACCAGCGGCCGGGCGGCGGGACGCCGGCGATGGGTAGTGCCGTCATCCCGCCGCCCGCACCGTCGCGGCCGGCCGCCCAGTCGGTGGGGCACCGCGTGCTCGTGGGGCCGAACGACCCGGCGACCGTGGAGATGCTGTTCGGCGACGCCGACCTGCCCAAGATGCGGCTCACTGCCGTTCCCGGTCGCGGGTGGGTCGTCGAGGTGCACGTGCCGAGGCCGGGTGGCGATGGGAACTGGAAGGAAGTGCATGTCGTCGCCCCGGCCCCGTCGGACGGTGGGTGAGCTGCGTCAGCTGCGTCAGCTACGCGGCTCGAATCGGTAGCCTTCGCCGCGCACCGTCCCGATCACCACCTGGCGGCTCGACGCGAGCTTCTTGCGCAGGTAGCCGATGTACACCTCCACCACGCCGCGCCGGACGTTCGTCTCCGCGTCGCCCCACACGTAGTCGGCGAGCGCGTCGGTGCTGACCGTGTGCGGCGCCTTCCAGAACAGGCAGTCCAGCACGGCGAGCTCGCGCGGCGAGAGCTCCACTTCGCGGCCGGCGCACCACACGCGCCGCGCCTCGCGCTCGAACACCACATCGCCTACCGCGATGCGGGTCGCCGCGTTGACGGCGCGCGCGCGGCGGCCGATCGCCCGCAGGCGCGGCGCGTACGTCGCCGAGCCGATGACGATCGCGTCGTCCGCTCCCGCGTCGAGCAGAGCGGCGGAGCGCGAGTCGCTCGCGACGCTGACGGCGGCGACCAACAGCGTGGGCCATCGACGGCGGAGGTAGCCGATCCGGCCAGCGGTGTCCACGCCGCCCGCGTCGTCGAGCACCACCACGTCGGGGCGATCCCACCCGCTCGGCGAGCTCGCACCGTTCACCGTCCATGCTCGGAGAGCGACCAGCGTCTCGCCGTCGGCGAGCGTCGCCGAGATCGCGTCGACGACGTGCGCGTCGTCCGACACGACGGCGAC
>JBBQYZ010000862.1:0-1605 GCA_038208205.1 Gemmatimonadales bacterium
AGCGTCGATGTCGGGAGGGGAACGGCTCGACCAGGAACGGGACGGTCGTGATCGTGCTTGGTGCCGGCGAGGATGCGGCCTTCGTGTGTCGTGCGTCGCACATGGAGGTGCGCGCCCGTAACGCCGCAGCCTGGCACTCGACACTCGCTGCGCACGAGGTCGGCGCGCTCAAGCGCCAACAGCTCTCCAAGCCGAAGCCCGCAGTCGGCGGCAACACGGACCAGGCCCTCCCGGCGGGAACGATCAGCGCGCTGAGCCGGGGTTGCCTTGCGCTTGCCCTTCCACGCCGCAGCCGCCGTGGCGAACTGATGCGCCTTCTCGAAGCTCACGACGTGGGGACTCCGAGGCGCCTTGGAGACGCGCGGATCGCTCCGTCGGACGGTCACTCCGCGCCAGGGGTTTTGGTCTGCGACCTCGTCTGTGATCGCGTCCTCAAACATCGCGGACAGGGCACGGAGAAAGTGCTGGGCGCCAATCGCGGCCCGGCCGTGATCGGTCAGCAAGATGTCGACCAGAGCGTGCGCATGCCGGCGCCGCAGTTCAACCAACGGCCAGTCACGGAGACGTCGCCCCTCGAGCTTCACGTCAAGCACGCGACTGATTCGGCTCTCATTCGTGGCTTGCGTTCGTGCGCTGCGCGGATGCAGGCGTGGCCATCGGGCGAAGTAGCCGCCCACCGTGTCGATCGACAGGGGGAGGTCGTACGCCGCATCGATCGCGTCCTGGGCCTCCCGCTTCAGGGGAAACGTGCCGGCGCTTCGTCTCTGCCCGGACGCGTCGGTGTAGCGGGCCACCCACGCGATCGTGCCCGAGGGGTTGACGCGCCGCAGCGGTGTCTCGCGATGCCGGCTCACGCCGCCTTGCCTTCCTGGCGGCAGGCGGCCAGCCAGGCATCGACGTCGTTCGGGCTGATTCGTCGCGCGCCGGAGACCTTGTACGAGGCGATGGCTCCCGTACGAAGCAACTCGCGCACTGTGCGCTCCGAGAGAGCTAGGTAGTCGGCAAGCTGCCTGGGGGTGTAGAACGGGCGCGGATGGTCGTGATTGCTCGGGGTTGCCATCTCAGGCGGCCTCTCTGTTGTTGGGTGTTTGTCTGTCGGCGGGCAGGACGTCGACGAGGTCTGTGCGGTGGGGGTTTTTCTCGACCAGCAGCATCCGTCCGACGGGGAGTCGTTTGATCTCGTCAGGTGAGACCAGGTACTCGCGGCCGCGGTGCTTTGTGCCCATCCCGGACTCTCTGCCAAAGGGTGCTTTTGAGCGCAGCGCGATGTCGTCTGTTTGGAAGGTGTGGACCCACACTTCCTCGGTGCCTGCCAGCCCGGCGACGGTCTCTGCGCTGGTGGGGTTGTTTTGGCGGCCGGCGAGGATCCATTCGACGTTGCCGACGATCTGTTCGTCAAAGCCTTCGTCGACGCGGCGCATGTCTGCGAGCTCTTGGGTGGCCAGCATCAGCGACATCCCGGCAGAGCGTGCGCGTTGGAAGAGGCCGGCGACCTGGTCGCCGGCGAGGCCTGAGAACTCGTCGATCGCGACGACCGCGGGCTGGGGAGGGATGCCGCTGGCTTCGATCGACCCGGCGACGGCCTTGAGGTCTTGGATGACCATG
>JBBQYZ010000863.1:0-1602 GCA_038208205.1 Gemmatimonadales bacterium
CTCGAGACGACGCTACGCCCGGCGAACGACAGCCGGGTGGCCGGCCTCGGCATCCAGCGCACCTCGGCGCCGAACGCCTTCGCGTCCGGACCCAACTCGTTCCCCAACAATCGCCCCCGCGTCGCCACCCCCTGCGAGAGATCCGCGTGGGTATACGTGAGAGGTCCCATGTGCGTGGCCGAGAGGTGGAGCGACCAGAATGGCGACCCGAGTCGCGGCACCGTGATCGAGAGCGCATGCGACCCCGCGTAGTTGAGGATGCTCATCAACCGATGGGCGTCGAAGTCGTCCATCAACAGCTCGCCCGCCACCATCACGCCGCCGAGCCGGTCGATCCGCCACCGCGCGTCCACGCCGATCAGCTTGTCGGAGTCCACGTCGAAGACATGGGTGGTGTCCACGTAGTTGTGGCGGCGGAAGATGTCGATCATCGGCAGGAAATCGATGACCCGATAGAAGAACGGCGACGTGCGCCCGCCTGCGCCGCCGAAGTGGTCCTGGAACGTGGCGCCCACCTCCAGCGATCGCGTCGGCCGCGCGCTCAGCTTGTAGGCCAGCAGCTTCGAGTGCGAGCGCACGGAGCTCGGCCCCATGTTGACGAGCACGAACGTGCCGGAGAACGGTCCCACGCGGCGCAGCACGCTGGGCAGGAAGAAGGGATGATCGGACGCGAGCGACAGCTCGTCGAGCGCGGGCGCATCGGCGGCGAAGAACAGCCCACTCGTCGCCTCCGATCCCCAGCCGATCTGCTCGCGTCCCACCGCGAGGGCCACGTTGCGCCAGCGCGCGCGCACCGACCCTTCGAGTACCGACGACTGCTGCGTGGCGATCGTCGTGTCGCGTCCGTGGCGCAGCTCGAAGCGCTCACGGGCATGCACGGCGAGCCATGACGCCGGTTCGGCGCGCTGCAGCAGCTCGAGCGCACCCGACTGGCCCCGCACGGCCGGCTCGCTCAGCCGTCGGAGGGCAAGCGGATCGATGGTGGCGTGAGCGGGTAGCGCGTTCGCGGCTCGCGGCAGTCCACGCCGCACCGCGTTGTTCGCATTGAGGACGGAAAGTCCTTCGTCGATAATGGCCCGCCGCAGAGCCGGGCGTTCGCCGATGCGCGCCTCGAGCCGTGCGAGCAGCCCTTCAATGAGCGCTCGCTCCGTCTCATCGGCCGGGCGCAGCTGGGCCGCGATGCGCGTGGCGCGCACGAGCCGGCCCATCTCGCGGTACGAGTACGGCCGCTGCCCCATCACGGCCGAATCCACGATGCCCAGCTCGTCGAGCCGGTCGAGGTAGGCATAGGCGGGATCGTCGAGCGGAACCGGCGCCGTGCCCTGGGCCGTCGCGATCGACGCGCCGAACGCGAGCAGACACGCCGCGAGCGCGGTGCGGACACGACGTGCCGGAGAAAGCGTCACCCGGTCAAGCTATTCCGGCGTGCGGGAGCGACCAAGGTGGCCGAGCCGTCCTACCGCACCAGCGCCTCGATCTCCGCGGCCTTGCAGCGCTCCGCGTGGCCCGGATAGGAGTGGCCGCAGTGCACACACTGCTCACCGAATCCGGTGCGCTTCCAGATGAGGTAGTACACGGCGCGCTGCAGCTTCGCGACCTTGT
>JBBQYZ010000864.1:0-1601 GCA_038208205.1 Gemmatimonadales bacterium
AGAGCCGTGCGTGCGGCCCGCGTGCTGGACGGCGCCCGAGGCGTCCGGCACCTGCTCGCGCTCGACCTCTTCCTGCTGTGCGCCGCCCGGATCGATCGGAGGGCCGGCGCCTCGTGTGCGCTCTTCGCGGTCGTCCTGCACGGAGCGAACCCTACGCGAGTACGATCGGCGACGTGGCTCTCAAGGGCGTCATTCTAGCGGGCGGCAAGGGCACACGGTTACACCCGCTCACCCGCATCACGAACAAGCACCTGCTGCCGATCTACGACCGGCCGATGGTGACCTACGCGATCGAGGCGCTCGTCGGGGCCGGCGTGACCGACCTCATGCTCGTCACCGGCGGGACCCACGCGGGTGAGTTTCTCCGCCTGCTCGGAAGCGGGCACGACCACGGCATCGACCGGCTCTCGTACGCCTATCAGGAGGGCGAGGGCGGAATAGCGGACGCCCTCGGCCTCGCGGAGAGGTTCGTCGGCGACGACAGCGTGGTCGTGATGCTGGCCGACAACGTGCTGGAGCTTTCGATCCGGCGCGCGGTCGAGAATTTCACCGCCCAGGAGCGTGGCGCGCGCATCCTGCTCTCGCGCGTCCCGGATCCTGCGCATTTGCGCCATCTCGGCGTACCCGAGTTCGATGACGGCCGGGTCATCCGCATCGTCGAGAAGCCGGAGAGCCCACCGAGCGAGTTCGCAGTCACCGGCGTGTACTTCTACGACAACGGCGTGTTCGAGGTGATTCCAACGCTCGAGCCCTCCGGTCGGGGTGAGCTCGAGATCACCGACGTCAACAACTGGTTCGTGTCGCAGGGCACGATGGAGTACGACGTCGTCGAGGGCTTCTGGGGCGATGCGGGCGAATCGATCGAGGCGTACTATGCGGTCAACGACTTCGTCCGCGGCAACGGCGCGAACAAGGACTCCCGATGATCGAAGGCGTTCGCGAGATCCCGCTTCGCCGCTTCGACGACGAGCGCGGCTGGTTCATGGAGATTCGGCGCGAGAGCTGGCTGCCCAAGCACACGCGCCAGACCAACCTTTCCTTCTCACGGCGCGGAACGATCAAGGGACTGCATTTTCACGAGCGTGGCCAGGACGACCTCTTCGTCTGCATGAGCGGAACGGCGCGCGTCATCGTCATGGACCGGCGCACAGGCGAGGTGTTCACGCTCGACATCGGCGACGAGAACCCGGTCGCGGTCTACGTGCCCGGCCACCACGCGCACGGGTACGAAGCGTTGACCGACGTTCTCTTTTGCTACCACGTCAGCGAGGAGTACGACCCCGTTTCGCCGGACGAGAACGCGATCCCGTGGGACGATCCCCGGGTCAAGAGCTTCTGGAGCACGCAATCGCCGATCCTGTCCGAGCGGGACGGCGCCGCCGCGTCGCGATAACGGGCGCCGGCGGCCAGCTCGGCCGTGCACTGGCGGAGGCGTTCGCCGGGGAAGAGGTGCTCGCGCTCGCCCACGCCGACTGGGACGTGACGCAGCCCTATCCGGACGGGCTGCCGCGCCCGGACCTCGTCCTGCACGCGGCGGCGTGGACAGATGTGGACGGGGCGGAGGCCAGCCCCGAGGGCGCGCTCAACGTGAACGAGGACGG
>JBBQYZ010000865.1:0-1599 GCA_038208205.1 Gemmatimonadales bacterium
GGCCGGGTGATGAACGACGACCGCGCGGAGTGGACGGCCGCGTGGACGCTCTTTCCCGGCGGCGTGGCCTATGTGTGGCACGCCGCCCTGAAGGCGCCCACGGTGGCGGCCGACCTCGAAGCGGCGGGCTTCAAGATCCGCAGTCAGATCATCTGGCAGAAGCAGCATTTCGCCCTCAGTCGCGGCGATTACCACTGGGGGCATGAGCCCGCGTGGTACGCCGTCCGTGGGAAGGGGCAGTGGCGCGGTGATCGTCGGCAGACCACGGTGTGGGAAGTCGCGAATCTCAATCCGATGGGCGGGACGCGCGCCGCCGACAACGCCGTGACTGGCCACGGCACCCAGAAGCCGGTGCGACTCTTCGAAATCCCGATTACGAACCACACACTCCCGGGCGAGGCCGTCTACGACCCGTTCTGCGGGAGTGGCACGGCGATCATCGCGGCCGAGAAGCTCGGACGCGCGTGCGTGGCCATGGAGATCGATCCCCAATACGTCCACGCCGCGGTGACTCGATGGGAAGCCTTCACGAGCGCCAAAGCGGTTCGCCAGCGCGTCGCGAAGGCGGCACGAAGAGGCGCACGATGAGCGGCGACACCGCGCGTCGTCGACGTGGCCGAGGCGGGCAGGGCGGCCATGAACCTCGTGCGCGGGTTCGCACGCGGGAGCTGCGGGCGATGGAGCTGACCGTCCTCGGCTGGTCCCAGCATCAGATCGCCGCGGAGCTGGGCGTCAGTCAAGCGGCGGTGTCCAAGATGCTCGCGCGCCTCGAGACGCGCGTCTTGCGCGAATTGGCTGAGACGGTCGGTCGGCAGAAAGCGCGACACACCCTGCGACTCGAGCGCCTGTTTGCCGAAGCGATGGGTGCCTGGGAACAGAGCAAGGCCGACACGACGCGCCGACGCCAGCGAAAGACGCAGGGCGGCGCCGGAGGCGCGGGGGCGACGGTGGCCGAGATCGTGGTCGAGAACCAGCACGGTGATCCTCGCTACCTCGACGAAGCCCGGAAAGCGCTCGCTGATCATCGCAAGATCTGGGGACTCGACGCCCCACAGAAGGTGGATGTCCGCGCCGCACGCAATCCCTACGACGGCATGACGGACGACGACCTGCGTGCCGAAGTGGCGCGTCAGGCGCGTCTGCTTGGCCCCTCCGGTGTGGAGACCGATGACGCCGCTCAGACCGCGAGTCTCGCTGATTCTCATGCACCGACACCTTCGGAGGCTTCCCATGACGACCACCAGTAATGTGCTCATCGAACAGATCAAGCTCCAAGAGGCGCTGCTCACCAGGCGGGCGGAGCAGTCCCTCCGCGCGTTCGTCGAGCAGGCGTGGCCGATCCTCGAACCCGCGACGCCGTTCCTCGGGAACTGGCACATCGATCTCATCGTCGAGCACCTCGAAGAGGTCACGGCCGGGCAGACCACCCGCCTCCTGATCAATGTGCCGCCGCGGTACATGAAGTCGCTGCTCGTGTCCGTGCTCTGGCCGACCTGGGAATGGATCGCCCACCCGAGCCGACGCTGGATCTTCACGAGTTACAGTGAAGGGCTGGCGCTGAAGCATTCCCTGGATCGGCGCACGGTGCTGCAATCGGAT
>JBBQYZ010000866.1:0-1599 GCA_038208205.1 Gemmatimonadales bacterium
GCCCGATGACCAGGCCGACCGCCGCGATCATCACGTTCGTGCCCATCGCGACGCCGAGCTGCCCGCGCGGAAACGCGTCGGTGACGAGCGCGGAGGCGTTGGCGAACAGCAGCGCAGCTGCGACGCCCTGCACGATGCGCCACAGGATCAGCTGCGTGCCGTTGGCGCTGAAGCCCGCGCCGAGGGAGGTCAGCGTCAACAGCGCGAAGCCGAGCACGTAGGCCTGCTTGCGGCCGAAGAGGTCCGACAGGCGCCCGGCCGTCAGCACGAGCACGGTCGAGGCGATCATGTAGGCGAGGATCACCCAGACGAGCGACAGCAGCCCGGTGTGCAGGGCCCGCTGGAGGTCGGGGAGCGCGATGATCAGGGTGCCGGAGTTGATCGTCGCCAGCAGCATCCCCAGGCTGGTGCACGAGAGCGCCCACCAGCGGTAGTGCTCGTGGTCGGCGCTGACGCCGAGTCGCCGTCCTGCCATCGGCCTGCTCTCCTCTGCGAAGCTCTACCTTACGTTCGCGTCAGATACTAGCGGACGACCTTCGCCCCGATCTCGAAGGACGAGAACGCGTTGGGGTAGATGACGCTGAAGCCGATCAGGTCCGTCGAGCGCGACAGCGTCTTGGGCATCGTGATGCTCCAACGCTTCCCGGTCTTCGTGACGCGCTTGGCATCCCCGGTCACGTCCATGCCGCCCCCTCGGAGCACCCGCTCCTTCCCGCTTGCGTCGATGCGCGCTGCGCGCCAGGTGATGTCGGCGGCGCGCGCGCCCAGCAGGAGCTGGAACTTGCCGCCGGCCCGCAGCCTGACCGTGCCGGTCGTCTTCTGCGGGTACTTCGCCTCGACGCACGAACCGGTGCCCTTGGCGTCCGGCACGCAGCGGTAGCCGACGGTGGCCTGCGCGCTCTTCTTGCCGACCTTCACGATCAGGCGCGTGAAGTCCGGCGCCGGCGCGGCGGCCGGCGCGGCCGCGGCGAGGCTCAGAGCCGCCGCGACGAGCGCGACCACCGGGATGGCGAGTGACGGAAAGCGGCGCATCGCACGACATCTCAGCACATCCGGCCACCGCTCGGAGACACCCCGGGCGCGATTTGGCGCCGTGGTGCCCGCGTCCCGAGCGCGCTGGCGCAACCGATACTCTCCGCCGCCGTGAGCGAGCGCGTGGCGATCATCGGCGGCTCCGGGGCCCTGGGCTTCGGGCTGGCCGTCCGGCTTGGCCGAGCGGGCGTGCCGATCGTGATCGGGTCGCGCGACGCGGCGCGCGCGCTCGAGGCCGCGGATCGTGCCACCGAGGCCGTCCCGGCCGGGGCGTTCGAAGGGGCCGACAACGCGACGGCCGCCGCCGGCGCGCCGATCGTGATCCTGAGCGTGCCGTTCCGCAGCCAGTCCGAGACGCTCACCAACCTGAAGGGCACGCTGCAGGCCGGCCAGTTGCTCGTCGATGCCACCGTCCCGCTCGCCGCCGCCGTCAGCGGCAAGGCCACGCGGATGCTCGGCGTCTGGCAGGGATCGGCCGCTCAGCAGGCCGCGGAGATGGCGCCGGACGGCGTCGCCGTCGTGAGCGCGCTGCACACCGTCAGCGCGGCGTCGCTCGGTGACCTGAGC
>JBBQYZ010000867.1:0-1595 GCA_038208205.1 Gemmatimonadales bacterium
GGTTGAGCTCCTCCTGACGTCCGGTCCAGGCGCGAAGCGAGAAGGCGCCGCTGGCAACGGCCCCCTGGTCGACGCCCAGGTCCACGTTCCGCTGCTCGCGCGACTGGTACGAGAGCGGCGTGCCGGTGTTGCGATTGTCGCCGAACACGTGCCCCGTCACGAACGCCGACCACGCGGCCGACGGAGCGTAGTTGAGGCGCACGTAGGCGTTGCGCTGGATGATCTCCGATGGAAGGTCCACCACGCCGCGCTTTGCGGGATCGAGCAGGGTGTATCCGCCTCCCTCCTGGTAGTCGCCGCTCACGTTCGCCGAGAGCGCGCCGGCCAGTGGCACGCCGGCCGACACGAAGGCGTGCCGCGTGTCCCGGCTTCCCCCCTCCACCAGCGCGTTGACAGCGCCCGGCGCGAGCGGGCGCGAGAAGAAGGAGATCGTCCCGCCGATCGCGCCATTTCCATAGAGGTGCGACGTGCCCCCTTCGACGACCTCGACTCGATCCACCATTCCCTTCGGCACGCGGCCCCAATCGATCCATTCACCCCATGCGTCGTTCACGGGAATGCCGTCGAACAGCACCGCGGTGCGCCCCTCGTCCACGCCGCGGATGGAGACGATCTGCGCGGTGCCCCCGACGAGACTGCTGGTGCGCGGCAGCTCGACGCCCGGGATCTCGCGCAGCATGTCCTGCGTCTCGCGCGCCGGGCTGGTCGCGATCTGCTCGGGACCGAGCACGTTCACGGTGGACGCCACCTGGCTCGCCACGGTGGGGGTGCGCGTGGCCGACACGATCACGCTCGACAGCATCAGCGAGCCGGCCCGCAGCGTGGCGTCGTAGCGCGCCGACTGTCCGGCACGCACCGTGATCGTGTCGCGCAGCGGGTCGCGGCCGAGCGCGGTGACCAGCACCTCGTAGCGACCGGCCGGGAGGCTGCGGACGACGAACGCGCCGCGCTCGTCGGAGATCGCCGCACGGGCAGGGGTCGCGACGCCCACGTGCGCGCCCGCGATCGGCGCGCGCGTCTCGGCCGCGCGAATCGATCCGTGAATGTCGCCATCGGTCGACTGGGCCCGGGCGGGGACGCTGCTCAGCGCGATCACCATCATCGCACCCGTGAAACGAAGGATCATCGTCAGGCCGTGGAAGGGTGATGCGTCACGACAGCCAAGATACGCCCTCCCGCCGGCATGTGCTGCGACGTCAGGTCATGGCGCAGCAGTGGCGCTCGTGCGCGGCGCTCTTCACTGCGCGCGCGTTCACAGGGCGATCGTCCCGCATTGCGCGCCCGTCCCTCCGTACTCGGCCGGTGTCGTCGCGGGGCCGGAGTAGAACTCCAGCGCCTCGAGGCCGGCCGCGTCGTACTTGCTCAGGTCGGGAACGGCCACCACGTCGGACCCCGGGGAATACACTCTGATTCCGTCGAGGAAGACTTGCGCGTAGCAGGCTCGCGGGCTCGTCGCATCCGAGGGGTCGGCCATCGGCAGCTTGCGCCGGATGGACGAGAAGCCACGGGTGGACGCGACCAGGAGCGCGCCGGTCCGCTGGTAGCGAATCAGACGCGCGCCACGCACTCGTCGGGAAATCAGGTCGGCCACCGAG
>JBBQYZ010000868.1:0-1594 GCA_038208205.1 Gemmatimonadales bacterium
GGGCGGCCCAGGCGCCGCCAGGTGCCCACGCCGCCCGGCACCACGTGCTTCGCGCCGTGCCGCTGAAGCAGGCTGGCCGCCACCGCGCTCCGCTGCCCCGACGCGCAGATCGCGGCCACCGGCTTCTCCGGGTCGATGCCGTCGGGGATGCCGTGCACGTCGTGGTACGGCGTATGGATCGAGCCGGGAATGTGCGCCTCGCGCCACTCGCTCTCCTCGCGCACGTCCAGGATCTGGAGCGCTCCGCCGTCCCCCGCGCGCGCGTGCAGCTCGTCCACGTCCACGCGCTCGGTGCGCTCCACGTCGCGTCCCTCCGCGCGCCAGCTCGTCAGGCCGCCGCTCAGGTAGCCGCCGAGTCGCGTGACCCCCACGGCGACGGCAAGCTTCGCGGCCTCGTGCCCGTCGGCGTCGTCGCGGCCGACGAACACGATCTCCTGGTCGCGATCGGCGATCCACGCGAGCTTCGTGCCGAACCCCGCGCGCAGCATCGTGTTGGATACCGACCGCGGCACGTGCGCGTCGTCGAACTGGAAGTCCGTGCGGACGGCCGCGACACCCGCGTCCTCGTCTCCGATCATGTACGAGGCGCAGCCCAGATCTTCGTGCACGACCTGCCTGAAGATCACGGATGCAGGATAATGCCGCCATGGCGCCCCCGGCAAACGTGTTTCGCACGCCCGACGAGCGCTTCACCGACCTTCCCGGGTACCCGTTCGAGCCGAACTACGCCGAGGTGGACGGGCTGCGTCTGCACTACCTCGACGAGGGCCAGGGCCCTGCGATCGTGTGCTTTCACGGCGAGCCGACGTGGTCGTACCTCTACCGCAAGATGATCCCGCCGCTCGTGGCCGGCGGCCACCGCGTGATCTGCCCGGACTACGCGGGCTTCGGGCGCTCGGACAAGCCGACCGACCGCGAGTGGTACACGTATGACCGCCACGTCGAGCTGATGACGCAGCTCCTCGAGCAGCTCGACGTGCGCGACGCGACGATCGTCGTGCAGGACTGGGGGGGACCGATCGGCCTGCGCTGGGCCGTCGAGAACTCCGACCGCGTGGCGGCGCTCGCGGTACTGAACACGGGTCTGTTCACCGGTCGTGTGAGCAAGGGCTTCCTCGCGTGGCGCGACTTCGCCGTGAAGAACCCGGACCTGCCGATCGGCTTCGTCGTGAATGGCGCCACGGCCAGCGACGTCCCCGACGAGGTGGTGTCCGCCTACGAGGCTCCGTGGCCGAACGCGGAGTCGAAGGCCGGGGCTGCTCAGTTCCCGCTACTGGTCCCTACGGAGGAGGACGCGCCGGGCGCCGACGCCATGAAGACCGTGATCGACGAGCTGACGCGCTGGGACAAGCCGGCGCTCGTGGCCTTCTCGGACTCCGATCCGGTGTTCCCCTATCCGAAGTCCGGACAGGTCTTCTGCGACATGATCCCCACCGCGGGTGAGCAGGTGAAGATCGAGGGCGCCGCCCATTTCCTCCAGGAGGACCGCGGCGAGGAGATCGCCAAGCACGTGCTGGAGCTGGCGCGGCGCTGAGAGGGAGCGCGCGGGGCCCGGCGCGCACGCCGGGCCCCGCGACGCGCTGTCCTGCCGCTC
>JBBQYZ010000869.1:0-1594 GCA_038208205.1 Gemmatimonadales bacterium
CCGCTCGGGAGTGAACGTCATCGGAATGCTCAGAGGGCGTGATCCCGCGTTGCGCGATCAGTGGCTGCTCGTGGACGCGCACTACGATCATCTAGGCATCGGTCCCGCCGTGCACGGTGATTCGATCTATAACGGCGCCGATGACGATGGCTCCGGAACGGTGGCGGTGCTCGAGATCGCGCGAGCCCTGGCCCGCGGGTCGGGTCCCAAGCGCTCCGTGCTCTTCCTTCTCACCACCGGGGAAGAAGAAGGGCTGCTCGGCACGCGCTGGTTCATCGCGCATCCGGTGATTCCCATCGAGCGGCTGGTGGCCAATCTGGAGATCGAGATGATCGGTCGCCCCGACTCGCTGGCGGGCGGCGTGGGACGCGCCTGGCTGACCGGCTACGATCGGTCGACCATGGGGGACCGGCTGCGCGCCGCCGGCATTCCGATCGTCGCCGACCCGAGGCCCGATCAGCATTTCTTCCAGCGGAGCGACAACATCGCATTCGCGATGCGCGGGATCCCCGCGCACACGCTGTCCTCCTTCGACCTGCATCGTGACTATCACCAACCGTCGGACGAGGTGGGCCGCGTGAATTTCGTCCACATGGCGCGGGTGATCGACGGGGCGATCCGTGCGGTTCGGCTGATCGCCGACGGCGAGCCACTGCGGTGGAGGCCGGGCGGGCAGCCGACTCCACCGGCGCGCTGAGGGGGCGGCCCGTTGATTACCCCCTGTCGGACAGACATCTTTGTAGTCCGCCAGGCGTGAGTCGCGGGAGGATTCGCGACGGTCACTGTCTTGCCGGGTGTGTAGGACGCGTCTCTCTACCGAGCCGGATGTGAAAACGCAGCGCTCTACCCGCGACATCGTCTTTCTCTCCGCTGTCCGCACGCCGTTCGGGACGTTCGGAGGAACACTCAAGGACTTCTCCGCGATCGATCTCGCGGCCCACGCCGCCAAGTGCGCGCTCGAGCGGGCCCAGGTCGAGCCGGACGAGATCGGTCACGCCATCTTCGGCAACGCGCTTCAGACCTCGGCCGACGCCATTTACTTCGCGCGCCACGTCGCGCTCAAGGCGGGGTGCCCGATCGAGACGCCGGCACTCACCGTCAACCGGCTGTGTGGCTCCGGCTTCCAGGCGATTGTGAGCGGCGCTCAGGAAATCCTGCTCGGTGAGGCGGAGACGGCGCTCGTCGGCGGCGGGGAATCCATGTCGCAGGCGCCACACGTGACGCGGGGCATCCGCTGGGGCACTCCGCTCGGCAAGATGCCGGTGATGGAGGACCTGCTGTGGGAAGCGCTCAAGGACCCCATGTGCGGACTGACCATGGCCGAGACGGCGGAGAATCTGGCCGAGAAGTACCAGCTCGACCGCGGCTGCGTCGACCAGCTCGCGCTTCGCTCTCAGCAGACGGCGAGAGACGCGTGGGCGTCCGGCGTCTTCGATGACGAGGTCGTTGGAATCCCGGTGAAGAACCCGAAGACGCGACAGACCGAGGAGTTCAGGCGAGACGAGCACATGCGCCCCGACACGACAATGGAGGCGCTTGCCAAGCTGAAGCCGTACTTCACGGCGGATGGGGTGGTAACCGCCGGGAACGCGTC
>JBBQYZ010000870.1:0-1592 GCA_038208205.1 Gemmatimonadales bacterium
CGGTCGGCCGCGGCGGTCGCGACATTGAGCTGCTGCTCCGCGTCGACCGGCGTCTGCGGCGCGTACGGCAGGAAGTACGCCTTGAAGACGAGGACGTCGGACGCGGGGTCGCCGTCCGCCTGGGCGGACGCCGTGACAACCAGCAGCAGGGCGAGCGCGAGCAGCAGACGAAGCATCGGCAGAGCATATCGGCCGGAACGTCACGTACCTGGAGTATCTTGGAGTGGTGGCCACCCGCCGGCTCGCCCCGTGGATCGTCGTCGCCGTGCTGTGCGCGGGCGGCTCGCTCGGCGCGCACACGCTCGGCTACTGGCTGGAGCCGTCCGGCCCCGCGGCAAGCGCCGGGCACGCGTGGCTCGACCTCCTGCCTGCGCTGGTCGTGGCCGGCATCGTCGCGCTGTTCGCGTCGCTGGCGATCGAGACGCGTGAGATCTTGCGGCACCGCCCGACCGGCTCGGTGCCGACCTGGCTGTTCCTCGTGCTGCCCGCGAGCGCCTTCCTCGTGCAGGAGCACGTCGAGCGCGCCGCCGCGACGGCGCGGCTGCCCGTCGACACGCTGGCGCAGCCGGCCGTGCTGGCCGGCCTCGTGCTGCAGTTGCCGTTCGGCGTCGCCGCGCTGCTGGTCGCGCGCCTGCTGACGCGGGCCGCCGTCGCCGTCGCCCGCCGCATCGGCCGCCGCACCCGGCCACATCCGGCTCGCGTCGCGCGTCACGACCATACCGACCCGTGCCCGCGCCGGGTCGAGCTCCTGCAGCCGTCGGATCGTGGCCCGCCGGCGCTCGCCGTCCCCTGAGACAGCGAACCCCTTGCAAGGAGCAACCATGAAGCGCACCATCACGAGCGCGCTCGCGCTCATCCTGACCACCGTGCTGGTGGCTGCCTGCGGCAGCGACGAGTCGACTGGCAGTGTCACGACGGCCGCCGCGACCACCGCTGCGGCGCCGGCGACCAGCGAGGCTGCCACCGCGACCGAGGCCGCGGCCACCACCAGCGCGGAGCCCGAGGCCCTGACCATCCAGATCGTCGGCGAGCAGCCCGTCGGCGGCGGCGCCAAGCTGAAGCTGAAGAAGGGCGACCAGATCCGCTTCACCGTGGACTCCGATACAAAGCAGGAAGTGCACCTGCACGGGTACGACATCGCGAAGGTCGCCGCCCCCGGCGCCCCGGCCGAGTTCGATCTCGAAGCCACCATCGACGGCGTCTTCGAGGCCGAGCTGGAGGATCCGGGTGTCCAGATCCTCAAGCTGACCGTCGTGCCGTGATCGAGCGCCGGCGGGTCCTCCCCGCTGCGCTCATCGCCGTCGCCGCCACGCTCGCGTGGCCGGCGGCAGCGATGGCGCACGGCCTCACCGCGCGGGCTGATCTGCCGCTGCCGCGATGGCTCTTCGGCTGGGGTGCGGGCGTCGTGCTCGTGATCTCGTTCCTCGCGTTGGCCGTGCTGTGGCCGAAGCCGAAGCTCGAGGGCGCGCGGTCGCGCGTCATCCCGGCCCTCCGGTTCCTGACCTCGCGAGCCATCGAGATCGTGTGCGGCACGATCGGCGTGGCGATCCTCGTGCTCGTCATCTCCGCGGGGTTCGCCGGCGAGCAGAGCC
>JBBQYZ010000871.1:0-1592 GCA_038208205.1 Gemmatimonadales bacterium
ACGATGCGCAACCCAGGACCGACCAGCAGGAGCACGTCGCCGCCGCTCCGCTGCAGGAGCGCCTCGAAGGCGGCCGACGGCAGGGCGTCGATGGTCACGTCGCGCCTTCGGTGAACGCATAACCGACGCCACGCACGGTTCGGAAATAGTTGCGACCGTCCGCCTCACGCAGCTTGGAGCGCAGCCAGCTCACGTGCACGTCGACGGTCCTCCCGTCGCCGGTGTAGTCGTAGCCCCAGATCCTCGCCAGCAGCTGATCCCGGGTGAAGATGCGCCCGGGGTGCGACGCCATGAAGACGAGCAGGTCGAACTCCTTGGTGGTGAGGTGCAGCGGGCGTTTGCCGATGCTGACTTCGCGGCGAGCGACGTCCACCTTGACTTGCCCGATCTGCATCTGCTCAGCGCGCTCCTCACCGATCGCCGCGTTCCGCTGCCGGCGCAGCAGGGCCTCGACCCGCGCGAGCAGCTCGGGTCGGCTGAACGGCTTGGTGACGTAATCATCGGCTCCGACCTTCAGCCCGACCACGCGGTCGATCTCTTCACCCTTTGCCGAGACGATGATCACCGGCGTGTCGAACCCCTCGCGCCGCAGCACGCGCAGGACCTCGAGCCCGCTCATGCCGGGCAGCATCACGTCGAGCAGCATCAGATCCGGGCGCTGGTTGCGAGCGGCGTCGAGCGCGGCCTCTCCATCGGCGGCGGTCGTGACGTCATAGCCCTCCCTGGTGAGGTTGAAGCTGAGCGCCTGGCGGAGGGTGCGATCGTCCTCGACGACGAGGATGCGCCGCCTCATTCGGCTTCCCCGTTCAGGGATTGAGGTCCTCGATGCGCCCGGTCGCGAGGTACACGACGTCCTCGCCGATGTTGGTGACGCGGTCGCCGAGGCGCTCGAGGTGATGCGCGGCGAAGAGCATGTGCGTTGCCTGGCGCGCCTTGTCGGGAGCCGTGCTCATCAGGCCAACCGCGTCCTCGTAGACGCTGTTGTAGAGATGGTCGATCTCATCGTCCCGCTGGCAGACAGCTCTGGCGTCGTCCTCGCTGACATCGACCAGCGCTCGCATGGCGGCCCGCAGCTGCTCGCGGCAAAGCTGCTCCATGCGCGGGATCTGGCGAAAGATGGGGACCTCCGGCTCGGCGGCGATCTGCTGTGCCAGCTTGGCAATGTTCACCGCGTAGTCGCCCATCCGCTCGAGCTCGGCCGAGGCGTGGTAGAGCGCCAGCAGCTCGCGGACGTCCCGCGCCATCGGCGCCTGGGTCGCGATCACGGCGGTGATCTCGGTGTTGATCCGGCGCTGGAGCTCGTTGACGTTGCTGTCGTCCCAGCGCACCTTGTCGGCAAGGTCGACGTCACGCTCGACCATCGCCCGCCCGGCGCGCTCGATCGCCTCTTCGACCATCGCGCCCAGGCGCAGGACGTCGTCCTTCGTTCCCTCGAGCTGACGATCGAAGCCCGATCGAAGGCCACTTCGCGGATGCGGCGGCGTGCTGGTTTCGACGGCCCGCGTCTCCTCGCCTTCCATCAGCCGAACCGGCCCGTGATGTAGTCCTCGGTCAGCCGGTTCTCGGGCCGGGTGAAGAGCCGAGCGGTTGGA
>JBBQYZ010000872.1:0-1589 GCA_038208205.1 Gemmatimonadales bacterium
TATCAGCGCGAGTTCGGCTTCTTCGATCCCGCCAAGGTGGGCGCGGCCGTCCAGTACGTGAATCTCAGCGAGGAGGCCACCGGGAAGGATATCAGCCAGGTGCTCGACCGCATCGTGGCCGACGTCGAGCGCGTAAAGCCCGGCCTCGTGGTCGTCGATTCCTTCCGGACGGTCACCGCGCGGCCGACGGAATTCACCTCCGGCTCGGCCATGGAGGTGGAGCATTTCGTCCAGCGGCTCGCCATGCATCTCACCACGTGGGAGGTGACCTCGTTCCTGCTCGGTGAATACACCGAACAGCAGCAGTCCAACCCGGTATTCACGGTGGCCGACGGGGTCATCTGGCTCTCGCAGGTGACGGACCGCAACTCCGTCGTGCGGAAGATGCAGGCCGTCAAGATCCGGGGTCGCTCGCCGATGCCGGGCCTGCACACGTTCCGGATCACCAATCGCGGCCTCGAGATCTTTCCGCGTATTCCGGAGCAACAGAACCAGCGGCGGCCGCAGGCCGTTGAACGACTGACCACGGGCGTGCCGGGCCTCGACGAGCTGATGGGCGGAGGCGTTCCATCAGGCGATGCACTCATGCTTGCGGGACCCCCCGGAAGCGGGAAGACCACGTTCGCCACCCAGTTCGCCGCCGAAGGCCTGCGTCTCGATGAAAGCGTCATCATCGTCGTCTTCGAGGAGTATCCCGAGGAATACCTCGCACGCGCCAAGGCGCGTAACAAGGACATGGCGGATGCCATCGATCATGGCAAGCTGAAGCTTATCTACCTGCGGCCCCTCGACCTTTCCGTCGACGAGACGCTCGCCGAAATCCTCGACGCCGTCCACGCCATCAGTGCCAAGCGCGTGATCATCGATTCGCTGTCCGGCTTCGAGGTTGCGCTGGCTCCCGCGTTCCGCGCGGACTTTCGGGAGTCCCTGTACCGCCTCGTCGGCGCGCTCACGGCCACCGGCGTGACGCTATTCATGACCACCGAGATCGTCGGTGAGTACCCGCACGTCCGCTTCACCACGGAAAAGGTGTCGTTCATCACCGACGACATCCTCGTGCAGCGATTCGTCGAGATCGACGGGTCGCTTCGCCCGGTGCTCGCGATCCACAAGATGCGGGGCAGCGAGCACAGTCATGACTTCCGCACGTACGACATCGGGCCCAATGGTGCGGTCATGGGCGGTCCGCTCCGGAACTACCGCGGCATCATGACGGGCGTGCCGGAACTCGAGCTTCGCCTGCCTCGGCCGGCACGCGATGGCTTGACCGTCGCTGAAACGGCCGTTCTGGATACGCTCATTCGGCTCAGTAGCGCGTCTCGCGACACGCTCGCGGAACGCGTCGGCCTGCGGGCTCCCGATCTCGGCGACATCCTCCAGCGGCTCGAGGACCTCGGCTACGCCGTTGCGTCAACCGAGGAGGATGACGTCTATCGTGCCGTTGCCCACCGTGGAGAGTAGTACGGGCGGGGACACCACTGTTCCTCACGCGCACCCCATTGGTGACGCGGATTCCGGTCGCACCCTGACGCCGCCCGAGCACCCCGCGTTCGCGGAGGTCATGGATCGCGTCTCCGCCGCCTTCGCGC
>JBBQYZ010000873.1:0-1584 GCA_038208205.1 Gemmatimonadales bacterium
CCGACGAGCGGGAGGTCGTCGAGGAGCTACGACGATTGATCGCCGACGCGGTGGAATCCCACCTCGTGTCCGACGTTCCGCTTGGCGCATTCCTCTCTGGAGGGATCGACTCCTCGACCGTGGTCGCGCAGATGGCGCGACTGACGGATACCCGCGTGGAGACCTTCTCGATCGGCTTCGAGGATCCGCAGTTCAACGAGGCGCCGCACGCCGCGAGCGTGGCGCGCGAGCTCGGAACCCGGCACACCGAATTGATCGTGCGCCCCGATGCCGACGCGCTGGTGGAGCAGGTGGTGCGCACGTACGACGAGCCGTTCGGCGACTCGTCGGCGCTGCCCACGATGATGGTGTCTCACCTCGCGCGACAGCATGTGACGGTGGCGCTCTCCGGCGACGGTGGCGATGAGCTGTTCGGGGGGTACACGCGCTACGCCGATCTCGAGCGACGCGGCGAGCTGCCGGGCTTCGCCCGGGCAATCGCGCGGACGGTGGCACTCCGACTCCCGCAGTCGGCGCTGGGGCGAAATCGCTTGCTCGACCTGAGCCGGGGACGGCGCGGACGCTACGCGGCCACCGTGGCGCAGGCGCTCGATGCGCGTGAAGGAGGGTTGCTGCGCGGGGTGGACGCGTCGCTCGGCCTCGACCGGATCCTCGACCGGTGGTTCGATCCAGCGGCGGGGCGTGACTTCCTGACTCAGATGACGATGGTGGACCTGGAGAGCTATCTGCCGGGCGACATCCTGACGAAAGTGGACCGCGCGAGCATGAGCGTCTCACTGGAGGCGAGGGTGCCGCTGCTGGATCATCATCTCGTGGAGTTCGCCGTGGCGCTCCCCGGAACGTTCAAGCGGCGCGGCGGGACGGGGAAGTGGATCCTGCGCGAGGCGATCAAGGGGATGGTGCCGGAGTCGGTGTTCCAGCAGCCGAAGCGTGGCTTCGCCGTTCCGCTCGTGCGGTGGTTCAGACACGAGTTGCGGCACCGGCTCGAGACGCTGCTACACGCGGGACGTGCCGTATACGAGTACGTGGACCACGAGAGCGTGCAGCGGCTCGTGCGCGAGCACGATTCGGGACGGCGCGACCACAGCCACCTGCTCTGGCGGGTGCTGGTGCTCGACCTGTGGTTGAATGCTCTGCGGGCGGGAGACCTCGCGCGCGCGCTCGACGCCCCGACCAGCGACCTCGTGGTCGCGCGGAGCTCGTAACACCTTGGTAGCTGTGGATGCGCGGTCGAGCAGCGTCCTGATCTGCCATCACGACGAGCCGCTCAATCGGTTCGGGATGGCGCGGTGGCTCGCGTCGTGGACCGATCTCGCGGCGGTGGTGGTCATCCGCGAGCCCGGCGGCCGTATGCGTCAGCGAGTGCGGCGCGAGATCAAGCGAGTGGGGGCGCTGCGCTTCCTCGATGTCCTCACCTTTCGTCTGTATCAGCGCGTCGTGGGCGGCGGCCGGCCGGCGGCGCCCCCCCCCCAAAACCCCCAAGAACCGGCCGCCCTGCCCCCCGTGGCGGGCCTGGCCACGTTCGCCCCACCTATTGGTATTCTCCCTACTCGCCCGGCTCGGCCCAACTGCGGCGAGCGAGAA
>JBBQYZ010000874.1:0-1573 GCA_038208205.1 Gemmatimonadales bacterium
TGCACGTATCGTGCATCTTCATATGCTAAATTCACCATCCGCATGGGCACAAAGCGCACCACGCTCCTGCTCGACACCGACCTGATGGCCAGCGCGGCTGCCACTCTGGGCACCGAGCGGGCTACCGACACCGTGCGGGCATCACTCGAGCAGACGGTACGTCAGGCGCACGTGCGCAGGCTCTTGGCCTGGGAGCTTCCCGAGACGGCAGACGAGGAACTCGCCGAACAGCGCGCTCCGCGCCGGTTCGAGAGCTGAGCTGGCTTACCTGGCGGACACGAGCGCTTGGGTCAAGAGTCGTCAGCGCAACGCGCCGGCTTGGCTGCGTCAGCGCTTCGACGAACTCTTGCTCACGGAGCAAATCGTGATGTGCGACGTGGTCAAGCTCGAGCTGCTCCATCACGAGGACACGCCCACGCGGTTCGATGCTCGGCGCGCAGACCTCGACGCCCTCGCCCACGCGCCGGTCGGCGAACGGGCGTGCGCGAGAGCGCTCGAGGTCCAAGCGGACCTTGCGCGCCGCGGAGGCGCCCGGCACCGTGGCGCCAAGCTGCCCGACTACCTCATCGCTGCCGCGGCCGAGCTGGCGGGACTGACCGTTCTTCACTACGACGCGGACTACGAGGCGATCGCGTCGGTCACTCAACAGCCGCAGGAGTGGATCGCCCCGCGCGGGAGCCTGTGAGGTGATATCAGTCTGCCAGGGTGATATCATCGCTGTGATGAAGCAACTGCTGCTCCGTGTACCTGAGGACATCCATCGGCGACTCGCCGCCCGTGCTGGGCGCGAGGGCCGAAGCATCAACGCGGTTGCGACCGAGATCCTCGATGCGGTGGCAGACAGCGATCAGGGGGATCGTCGTGCCCGCGTACGCTCGGCTGCCGTGGCGGCCGGGACGTTGCGGCCCGCTCAGACTCAGGCGGGGCGCGTGAGCGCCGTGCGCCGTCGGCGCATCGTCGATTCGACGCGGGGCCTGGGCGCACAGCTCGATCGCCTGCTCGCGCAAGAGCGCGATCGGATGTGATCGCATACTTGGACTCGTCAGTCCTGGCGCGGGCCTATCTGGCCGACGAGGAGGGGCATGGACACGCCATTGCGTTGCTCGACGATCCAGCGATCGCGTCGGTGACTGGCACGTGGACGAGGATCGAGGTATCTGGAGCCCTGATGCGGGCGGCCCGGGCGGGTCGCGGCGACGCAGATGGCCTGCTTGCACTTCTTGATGCCGACCTCGCCGACGACGGACCCGTCACGGTCCTCGGCGCACAGCAGGACCACGTGGAGGCAACAGCCCTCAGCCTGGTGCGTGCGCACGCCCTGCGGGCGATGGACGCCTGGCATCTCGCAACCGCTTCGCTGACGATCCCCACGCTCGCCGAACCCGGCGAGGACATCGGTTTCGCCTCTCGCGACGACGCCCAAACCGCCGTGGCCGTGCTGCTCGGCTTCGCACGCGTCTGACTACCCCCTCTGTGGCCCATAGCCTTGTGGAGGCACGGCTGGCTCTAGGGCTATACCCAGAAGTTGTGGATGGGGTTGAGAACGAAGGCGGCGTACCTTCCCGGTTGTTGA
>JBBQYZ010000875.1:0-1572 GCA_038208205.1 Gemmatimonadales bacterium
CTCGCTCTTCTCGGGCACGCGAATCAGGGAGAACCAGTAGCCGGCCGGATAGTATTCAGCCGCGGCGCGCGCGTTCGGTGCGACGACCGCGGTCAAGTTGAGGAGCTTGCCTGGCGTGGCCCTCACCTTCGCGGAATCGACGAGGCCGTAGCCGCGGACCCAGACACTGTAGTTGGCTTTCGGAAGATCGGGGAGGAGGTAGCGTCCGCGATCGTCGGTGACGACGATCTTGACGAACTTGGTCGGAAGGTCCGCGGTCTCGGCAATCACCCAGACGCCGGCCTCGGGCCCCTTCGAGCCGGAAACGAGGCCGCCCAGGTCGTCAGCATCGACGCGAACCGGGTCGCCGGCCGTCTGGCCGGCGTTGATCAGGGCCGGCGCCCCTGCCAGCACCAATGCGAAGCCCACCGCCGCCGCGCCTGCGTACCACGCGCTCGTCGTCTTCATATGCCGCTCCTCTCATGTGCGAGGTGAGCGGATTATAGCGCCACATCACGAGTCGTCAGATGATTCGGCGGTTTACCGCGATGGCTTGGGGACGAACGGCGGCCAGTCGAAAATCACGGTCAGCGACGGCGGCGCCGTCGGCGAGATCGTCAATCGCCTTGCGCAGCGGCAGCGGCGCCCCGTCCAGCCGCGCGTCGCGCGCGCGATAGACCTCGCCCATGGAGAACGCGGGGATGACGGACAAGATTTCGTAGGGCCCGAGACGGGTGCCGATGGGCAGCGCCACTATGCCACCGTCTCCGGCAGATGCAGCATCTCCTTCAACGCCGGCCAGCGCGCGCTCGCCCGAACCGCGGCGCCACTCGGGCCATTGAGGAAAAACAGGATCCCGGGATAGCGCTCGTCGATCGCGCGCGTCATGAAGTCGGCGGCGCGCTCGACGTCATCGCGCAGCAGATAAAAGACGCCGAGGCCGAGGGAGGTGCCGGGAGCGCTGCCGTCCTCCAGCGGCGCGAGGATCTGCTGGGCGCGCGCTTCGTCGCCGGTGTTGATCAGCGCCGCGGCGAGCAGGCCGACGACCACCGGATCCCACGAGCCGATGGCATACGCGCGCTCGGCGTCCGCCAGGGCGTCGCGAAACCGCCGCTGACGCGTGTGCATGAACCCGAGCACCACGTACGGCGGCATGAACGCGTCGTCGATCTCCAGCGCACTGTGCAGACGTGATGTGCCGTCCTCCGTGCGGCCGGCGGCGAGCAATGCCACACCGAGCTGGTAACGATGCTCCACCGACAGAGGATCGCCGCTCAACGCGAGCTCGAGCTCGCTGACGGCGGCGTCAAAGCGACCCGTGTACATCAGATAGAAGAGCGCGAACGCGCTGCGCACCGCCGGTGGGACCGGCTCCCGCGACATCGCGACCTCGAACCGCCGCCCGGCTTCACGCCAATCGTAGTCGTAGAGCGCCGCGACGACGCCGAGCATCGTATGCGCCTCGGGAAGCGAGGCATCGAGGTCCCGTGCGCGTTGCGCGCTGAGTCTTACGCGCGGCATCGCGTCGTGTGCCGGCAGGATGTTGAACAAGGCCTGCATCAAGTACGACACGCTCAGGCCGCTGTGGGCCAG
>JBBQYZ010000876.1:0-1571 GCA_038208205.1 Gemmatimonadales bacterium
GCTCAGCGTGGTGGTAACCCTGTCGTCGCTCTATCCTGCGAGCACGGTGCTGCTGGCGCGAGTGGTGCTCGGGGAGCGGCTCAACGCGCGGCAGGTGACCGGCGTGGGATGCGCCCTGGTCGCGATCGTGCTGATCGTGACCGGCGGCCGGGGTTGAAGCCAAGAACCCTCTTCCGACGGTTATGCTCCGCGTAACCGTCACCGGGTAGCTCATGAGTCTTGGCGAACTGGGTGGAGAGACATTCACCGGCGAAATGCCGCTCCCAAGCACCGAGCCGAGCTCGGAAGGCAGCGTTGCGCCGTCCCGTGTTCATTTCGTCGTCGTGACGAGCCGTGCTCTCGACAGTCGAGACACCGAGTCGCACGGCGCCCGTCTACGAACCCGGTTCTGGCATCCGCACGACCAGCGATGGAGCGAGAACGACTTCGAATCTCTGGAACATGTCCGAAGTCTCTTCGTGAACGAAAGCGGTTGGGTTCTCGTCCAGGAACAGGCGCTTGACGCGTCACTGGCCTACGAATGGATTTTTGAAGCGCACCGAATCGACTTTATCCGTGCGAGCAAGGAAGAAATCCTGCGCGAGATCGGAATGACGCCAGACAGCGTCAATCGTTTGTTGGAGCAGGTGGAGCGGAAGCTGCCCGAAGAGTAGGTCGCCCTCCCGCCTTGACCCGTATCAGTCAGTAATTACAGTTATTACATGAAACCAGTCGAGCTCAAGGTCGCCCGAATCGGCAATTCGCGCGGTGTCCGCATTCCTGCTGGAACGCTCGAGCGCTACCGCATCGGGGCCGCTGTGATCATGGAGGAGCGGAGCGACGGGATTCTCCTCCGGCCGCTCGGCTCTTCCAGCTCCAGGCTCTCGTGGGAGGAGACGGCACGGGAAATGGCGGCGGCGACAGAAGACTGGAGCGCATGGGATGCCGCCCTTGCCGATGGACTGGACGACGTCGCGTGGCAACCGAGCGGCCCTCGGCGGGTGGCCGAAGGGAGCCCCGAGTACGCCCACAGGTCCCGCCGCAAGAAATGAAGCGCTATGAGATCCGATGGACTTCTTTCGATCCGACCGAGGGGGCGGATGTGGCGAAAACCAGCCCCTCGGTGATCGTGAGCCTGGATGAATTGAACGCGCGGCTGCAGACGGTGACGGTGTGTCCGCTCACGACCCGGATTCATCCCGCCTGGCGCACCCGGCTCGGTTGCCGTGTGGGTGGAAAGAATGCCGAGATCGCGGTAGACCAGATCCGGACCGTCAGCAAGTCACGCCTGGGCAGGAAGCTCGGGGCGCTCTCGAACGACGAGGCTCAGACGCTTCGACGTCTCATCACCGAGATGTACGGCGAATAGGCTCACCGGCTTAGCCTACTCCGCCCTCAGCGTCGTCGCAGGATCGACCCTCGCCGCCCGCCATGCCGGCACGCTGCACGCCAGCGCCGCCATCCCACCGAGCAGCACGATCACGCCCACATAGGTAACCGGGTCGAGGGGCGAGACACCGAAGAGCATCGCGACGATCGCTCGGCTCGCCGTGGCGGCGCCCGCGAGGCCGATGGCGACGCCGAGGGCGGTG
>JBBQYZ010000877.1:0-1570 GCA_038208205.1 Gemmatimonadales bacterium
TCCTCTGCCCGAGGTGGGTGCATCGGGCGACCTCGGCGCTGCGCGTTCCCCGAACTTCATCCCGAGCGGTGACGCGTCCCTTCAACTCGTTCGACCGTACGGGCCGCTCGCGGCTGCCGACGAGGTCGCTGCCGTACTCGCTGCAAGCTCGGATCTGCGAAGCGTTGTCGTCGTGAGCCCCGACGTGATCCTGGATGCTGCGGTCACGCGTCACGGACTGCCGCGGGTTGGCGCGGACGTCCCCCAGCCCGCAAGCGTCGCGCTGGTGCGCCTGTGTCTGGAGTCCGCATTCCACCCGGCGCGCGCGGCCGATCTACACGCGCTGATCTGTGCAGATCCAGGCCCCGTGCCGCGGAGGATTGGCTGGCGCCTCGCGGACGCTTTGTGTCGGTTTCCAGGTCGCGGCAGCGCGGAATGGCGCGACGGGTTGGTGGCTGGACTCGTCGCGATCGACGCTGAGAACCGAGATGCGGTGGCGAAGCGGCTCGCCGCTCTCCTCGATCCAGTGGCCCCTGACACCATCGCATTGACGATCGATGAGGTAACCGCTCGAATGGCGGCACTCCGCGAGTGGGCAGGGGGCCGAATCGCGACGGACTCGACGCTGAGGGCGGTGAGTGCGGCGGCAGAGGATCTCGTCGCGCTCGCCGTCCTCAGCGGTGCGGCCAGGTTCGCGCGGCCCGAGTTGCACCGGTTGTGCGACGAGATCGAACGGGATCGTGTTGCAGGACCTGTGGCCGAGCACGGGTTGACGTCGGTGTCTGGACCGGGCGCGATGCTCGGTCCTGCGCGTGTGGTCGTCTGGTGGAGCTTCACGCGAAACCGCGCGCCGATCGTCCCCCGGCTTCGGTTGTCTCCGGTCGAGCGCGGTGCCCTCGCAAACGCGGGGATCACGGTGCCGGACGATGGGGCCGCGATGGCATTTGAGGCCCACCGCTGGAGGTGACCCCTTCTCATGGCGTCGGAGGCATTGATCCTCGTGTGCCCTCACACGGATGAGGTGGGCGAACCGTCGAGCCCTCACCCGCTATGGGACGACCTGGCCGGGTCGATGTCGGATCCCGTACTGGCAGCACGCCTCGAAGCGTCATCGATGACGCTTCCGTTCCAGGAACGACGTATCGGTGCCCATCGTGTTCGCGCCGAGAGGCGTTCCGTACCCGCAGCCGTCGATCTCGTACAGGTATCGCGCGCGATCAACCTGCGTGCGGTCGAGTCGGCATCGAGCATCGAGCAGCTCCTCGGATGCTCCCTCGCGTATGCGCTCCACTATCCAGGGAGGGTGCGGGCAGGCCTGAGTGTCGGACCTGCCGGCGCAACACCGTTGCTCTACGGGAATCTGACGCACTACGTCCTGGCGCGGCTGTTCGCGGACGGCATGCTCGATCCCGACGACGCTGCTGCGCGCGCGGGGCAGATGTTCGACGAGCAGATGCCGCAAGTCGCGGAGACATTGCTGTTTCCGGATCATCAGACGGATCGCGCGACCGTGCGGCACGCCGTCGTCGCGTCCGCACGTGCCGTCGCAGCGCTCGTGGCTCGCACGGGATCAACCCTCCGAGGCTTCGAA
>JBBQYZ010000878.1:0-1564 GCA_038208205.1 Gemmatimonadales bacterium
GGGCACGCTCGAGCCCTCGCACGTGCTTCGCGCGATGGGCCTGCCCTCCCCCCGCACGCAGAACTCCATTCGCTTCAGCCTGGGCGCAGGGAACACCCAGGCGGAGGTGGATTTCGTGGTGTCAAAGCTCCCCGGACTGGTGGAGAAACTCCGGAGCCTCACCGGCGCGCGGGTAAGGAGCTGACGTGCGGATCGTGGTCGCGATGTCGGGCGGCGTGGATTCGTCAGTCGCTGCCGCGCGCCTCGCGAGGGACGGACACGATGTCGTCGGCCTGTCGATGCAGCTCTACGATCACTCGGAGCGCGAGGCGGGCGTCAGCTTCGGCACCTGCTGCACGATCGACGACCTCCACGACGCACGCCGCGTTGCCGCACGCATCGGCATCCCCCACTACATCGTGAATTTCGAACGTCGGTTCGCCGACACGGTTATCGCCGACTTCGTGAGCGAGTACTCATCCGGCCGCACGCCAATACCCTGTGTACACTGCAACGGCGACTTGAAATTCGCAACGCTGGTCGCGCGCGCTGAGGGTATGGGCGCGCAGTTCGTCGCAACCGGGCACTACGCGCGGGTTGATTGCGATCCCGCAACGGGACGCTATCGGCTGAAGCGGGGGGCTGACGCCGCCAAGGATCAGTCCTACTTCCTTTTCACGCTTGACCAGGCGCAGCTGTCGCACGCGATGTTCCCAATCGGGGACCTCGACAAGGCCGCCGTGCGCGACCAGGCGCGCGAGCTCCGGCTCGAGGTCGCTGACAAACCCGACAGCCACGAAATCTGCTTCGTCGCAGATGGCGATCACGCGGGGTTCCTCGAGCGGCAGGCGCCAATGGCAGGCGCCGGCGCGATTCGGAACTCGGCGGGCCACATTGTGGGAAGGCACGAGGGGACCCACCGCTTCACGGTCGGTCAGCGGAAGGGCCTGGGGCTCTCCTCCCCCATCCCTCTCTATGTCGTCGCAATAGACGCGGCCGCCAACAGCGTCGTCGTCGGCCCGAAGGAGGCGCTGGAGCGCACGGAGTTGAATGCCTCTCGCGTCAATTGGACGTCTGGCGTACAGCCCGAGTCCGGACTCCGAGTGACGGCGCGAATCCGGCACCGGCACCGAGAGGCGGCCGCCACTATCGACCCCCGCGCGGGAGACCGTGTGCGCGTCGTATTCGACCAGCCCCAGAGTGCGATCGCGCCCGGCCAGGCGGTCGTGCTCTATGACGATGAGGTGGTTGTCGGAGGCGGCTGGATCGACTGAGACCTTCACGTGCTACGACGTGCGACGTGCGACGTGCTGCCGCCGGCGCCTTCGACCAGCATGGAGTCGGCGATCTCGAGCGCTCGTTCCGGTTCGCCCAGGTGCTGCGGCAGGCCGTCGACGAAGTGTTCGGCATCCATCGCGGCCATGCACCCTGACCCCGCCGCTGTAATTGCCTGCCGGTAGGTGTGATCCTGCACGTCGCCACAGGCAAACACACCCGGCACGCTCGTTCTCGATCCCACGTGCGTGATGATATAGCCGTTGGCGTCGAGCTCTATCTGCCCCGTAAAGAGCGAGGTATTCGGGGT
>JBBQYZ010000879.1:0-1560 GCA_038208205.1 Gemmatimonadales bacterium
TGGCGGCACGGGCACGGGCGCGGCCCCGGTTCTCGCCGAGCTCGGGCGCGAGCTCGAAGCGCTCACCGTCGGGGTGGTCACACGGCCGTTCGCGTTCGAGGGACGACGGCGCGCAGAGCAGGCCGAGCTCGGAATCCAGAACCTGCGCGATCGTGTCGACACCTTGATCGTGATCGAGAACGACCGCCTGCTCCAGGTCGTCGAGAAGCGCACACCGATGAAAGAGGCGTTCCGGATTGCCGACGACATTCTGCGGCAAGGCGTTCAGGGGATCACGACGCTGATCACTGAGCCCGGCCTTGTCAACCTTGACTTCGCCGACGTCCGAACGATCATGCGCGACGCCGGCTCCGCACTGATGGGGATCGGCAGCGCGAGTGGCGAAGGTCGTGCCGCAGCGGCAGCGACGGCCGCAGTGTCGTCCCCGTTGCTCGAGACGACACTCGACGGCGCGACCGGCATCCTCCTCAGCATCACGGGTGGCCCCGACCTCGGCCTCTTCGAGGTGAACGAAGCCGCTGAGGTCGTAACCGGCCATGCCGATCCGAACGCGAATGTGATCTTCGGCGCCGTGATAGACGAGTCGTTGAAGGACGAGGTCCGGGTCACCGTCATCGCGACCGGGTTCGGTACGCGCCCCCCCCGCCGCCGGGCCGAAGCGGGCGTCGTAGCGGCATCGCCACGGCCGGCCGCTGCTGCCTCGGCCGACGACATCGACATCCCGAGCTTCCTCAAGGACAACTAGTGGTGTGACCGGCAACGTTCGCCGGGTCCCCGGCCCGTGATCAGCGGCGCGCTGCCGCGTCCTCAGTCGCACCCATAGCTCAGCTATGAGTGCTCCCTGCGTCCTTGCATCCCTTGCTGCTCACGACCCAGGAACCGGGCAACGTTACCGGTCACACCACTAGCACCACTGGCAAGCCGGACGGGGCGTCGGGAGGACGAGGATCCAACGGGCATCGCTCCAGATTGCGCGTGCGTCGCCGGACGAGCAGGCTTGGCAGTCCGCCGAGCTCTCACCGCGGCGCGGCGGCTCGGTGCTCTCAGGCGCTAAGACTGACTTGACGCGGGAGCTTGCCCTCGAACGGGAAGGTGTCCCACTCGTCGAGTGGCGGTAGTGGAAGCCGCCCATCGGCTCCTGCCGCGGCCAGAGCCCGCCGGTAGATCTCCTCCGCGCTCTCCGCCATCAGGCGGAGTTTAGGCCCGTTTCAGAATGGAACGGGCAGACTACTTCGACTCGGCCTCGAGCTTGTACCCGACGCCGTAGCGCGTCTGGAGGAACGTGTGCGAGATCGCGCGGCGGTCGATCTTCTCGCGCAATTTGCGGACGAAGACGTCGACTGTACGGTCGCGATGGGTGGCGCGGCGGCCCCAGACTCGCTGCAGAAGCTCGTCCCGGGTCAGCACGCGGCCCTGCTCGAGCGCGAGCGCGTAGAGCAGGCGGAACTCGGTCGGGGTCACGTTGGCGCTCTCGCCGTTGACGTACGCCTGCACGTTACGCGGGTCGAGGCGCAGCTCCTGGATCACGATCTCGTCGTCGCGTCGTGGGTCGGGTGCCCG
>JBBQYZ010000880.1:0-1558 GCA_038208205.1 Gemmatimonadales bacterium
CATGGCAGACCAGAACGGCGTTGCTGCGCGCGGCGTTCAACGTGCCGTAGGTCTCGTAGGCGAGCGTGTAGTCGCGCAGCAGCGCGCCGCTCGCGAGCGCAAGCGGCGCCGCGAAATGCATCGTTTGCGGCTGGACGTCGCGAAGGGAAGTCATCGACGAGCGGACATGAAAAAACCCGGCACCGCCAAAGCGGGACACCGGGTTCGGGAGTCCTGTCTTTAGCGGAATTTATAGAGCGCCCGCAAGCCGGAACAAATCGGCGCTTCGCAAGGAGTATAGGGCGTGCCCCTGGGACGCGGAAAGGAGGACCGGCCCCTTTGGGCCGCCGGCCACGTGCGCGTCGGCTTCGTCGGCCGGCCGCGCGGCGTGGAAAGGGCCGGATCCGGGTCGAGAATCGACGCACGCGGCGGCAAGGGGTGGCGATGGTCTGGTTCGAGGGCTTCGAAGGCAGCCGGCACGCGGCCGGCGAGGTCGAGCTGTTCGCCCGCACCGGCCGCGACGCGAAGAAGCCGCCGCTGCTCCTGCTTCACGGCTATCCCGAGACGCATGCGATGTGGCACCGCGTCGCGCGAGCGCTCGCCGCCGACTTCTCGCTCGTCATTCCCGACCTGCGCGGCTACGGCGACTCGACCAAGCCGGCGCCCGCGGCGACACCCGAGCTCGACCACGCACAGCACAGCAAGCGGGCGATGGCGGCCGACTTGGTCGCCCTCATGCGCTCGCTCGGCCACGATCGTTTCGCCGTCGTCGGCCACGACCGCGGCGGCCGGGTCGCGCATCGACTGGCGCTCGACCATCCCGAGCGCGTGGCCCGGCTCGCGGTCATCGACATCGTGCCGACGCTCGACATGTACGACGCCACCGACATGCGCTTCGCGAGCTGGTACTACCACTGGTTCTTCCTGATCCAGCCGGCGCCGCTGCCGGAGCGGATGATCGGCGGCGATGCCGCCTTCTACCTGCGCTGGACGCTCGGCGGCTGGGGACTGCACGGCCTCGACTTCATCGAGCGGGAAGCGCTCGCCGAGTACGAACGCTGCTTCTGCCGCGCCGACGCGATCCATGCGGCGTGCGAGGACTATCGCGCCTCGGCATCGATCGACCTCGAGCACGACCGCGCCTCGCGCGCCGCCGGCGAAAAGATCGCCTGCGAGCTGCTCGTGCTGTGGGGCACGCGCGGCGTCGTCGGCCGCCTCTACGACCCTCTAGCGCTATGGCGCGCGCAGAGCATCGCCGCGGTCGAGGGTGAGGCCCTGAGCGCCGGCCACTTCATCCCGGAAGAGCTTCCCGACGAGATCGTCACGCGACTGCGTGTCTTCATGACGCGCTGAGGCGGCGCCGGCGCTTACCATCGCGCCACTTCGCGGCAGGGAGCTCGCATGTTCCTCTGGATCAACCGGCTCGACCAGCACGTTCCGATCCGCTACTCGGCGTGGGCGCTTTGCTTCGTCGGCTTCGTTGCCAGCATGTTCGCGTGGTGGCGGATGGGGATGGACGCGTGGCTGGCGATCGCCTTTCTCGGCCTGGTCCTGCTGGGCGCCCGCGACGTCACGCAGA
>JBBQYZ010000881.1:0-1558 GCA_038208205.1 Gemmatimonadales bacterium
GGCCTGGTGGGGCCTCGTGGCAGTGATGCTCGACTGGCATCTCGGGATGATTGAGTCCGAGGCCGGCGAGCCCCGCAATCTCGGGGCCGCCGACGCACTGACCCTCGCTCGCGCGTTCCTCGTCCCGGTGATCGCCGACGACCTGGACACGGCAGCGCTGACTGCGGCGGCGGTCAGTGACGTCCTCGACGGCATGGCCGCGCGAGCCACCGTCCCCACCCGTGCCGGACGCGACCTCGAAGGACTCGTCGACATCGCTGTCCTGGTAGCGGCGCTGCGCTGCGCGCATCGCACCGGGCGGCTGAGCCCAGCGGTCATCGCCCTCGAGCTCGGGCGCGTCACCGCCGGCTTCGGATACACCGTCGCGGTCTACTTCGCGCTCGCGCAGGCACCGAGCGAGACCGTCCTGCGTGCGGGGCGCCTGACCACCCCGCTGCGCCTGGGGGGGCTGATTGCCGCCGGTCGCGGCCGGCGGCGGTCGGCCGACATGCTGTTGTCCGCCGGGTCGCTGATCAGCATCTTGCTGCTGGCGTACGCATTGCGCGCGAGTCACCAGGACGACCGCGCGCGCCCTGCGCCCGAGACGGGGCCTGCGTCGCTTCGTGGCGCTGCGGCGCCCGTCATTGCCTGATGCTCGACCGGCGCGCCCGCGCGCTCTACGCGCCGACCGTGGATCGCGCGGCAGTCCGTGCGGCGCACGCGGGGATCACCGCCGGCGCGGTGACCGCTGTCGGGCTGCTGGTCGGCGTCGCTGCCTGTGTGGCGGCGGCCACCGGCACGTGGTGGGCGGCCCTGGTCCTGTGGCTGCTCAACCGCATGCTCGACGGGCTCGATGGTGCGATCGCGCGGCGGACGAGTGCCTCGGATCTCGGCGGGATGCTCGACTTCCTCGCCGACTTCGTCGTCTACGGCGGCTTCCTCGTCGGCGTCGCGATCGCCGTGTCCGGCGCGCGCGTCGCGTGCGCGGCACTGCTGGCGGCCTATCTGCTCAACAACGTCGCGCTGCTGAGCTTCGCCGCGCTGGTCGAGAAGCGCGGTCTACCCCTGGGCGACGAACGCTCGCTGCGCTTCACCTCCGGGCTGACCGAAGGCACCGAGACCGTCATCGCGTACGCCGTGATCTGCGTCCTGCCGGCCCACGCCGCGACGATCGCCTGGGTCTTCTCGGCGATGGTGCTCGTCACCGTCGGCCAGCGTGTCGCGCTGGCCGTGCGCGTCCTGGTCTGACGAATGTCACGACAGCGCGTATGCGCGGATGTCGCCGTCGAGCGACCCCTGCGAGGTGTAGCCGCGCCTGCCGATCGGACATACGAAACCTCCTGGGTCGGGCGGCCGTGACGCGTTCAGGTCAGTCGGTGTGGACGTCCACGCCGTTGTAGAACGCGATGCGTCCTTTCACGCGCCGCGCCAACGGCCACGGACGCCGGTACCCCCACGCCGCGTTCTCGGCGCGTACGCCGTCGACCTCGAAGGTCCAGTAGTTGGCGATCCCCTTCCAGGGGCACAGCGTCCGGCTCGAGGTTGCGTGGAGCAGCTCGTCGTGTACGGCGTCGATCGG
>JBBQYZ010000882.1:0-1556 GCA_038208205.1 Gemmatimonadales bacterium
CGAGGCAGCGTGCGCTGCGGGTCCTTGACCTCGCCGGCCGCGAACGACAGATCGCCCCATCCGTCGTAGGCCCACAACACGCTGACGAGCGCGAGCCCCATGGCGCCGACGGTGACCGGACCGGTTGCGGGAGCGGTCAGATGCGCGAAGCTGCCGCCATGGCCGCCGCCGAGCGCAAGCGAGGCGCCGATCAGGAGCACCAGCGCGGAGAATTTCGCCAGCGTGGACGCGCCGACGATGGCTGCGCCGATGTTCGCTCCGAGAATGTTCGCGCACGCGGCGAACCCGATGGCTGCCGCCGACAGCCCGCGAGCGGCAAGGTAATGCTCGACCGGATCGATCCCGATGCTGCGCAGCAGGTACTCACCGAAGACGACGGCGATTCCTCCGAGCGCGGACGCGCGAATCAGCACCAACTCCGACCAGCCAAACAGAAAACCGGCCGGCCGTCCCCAGCCCTCGCGAAGATAGGCGTAGAACCCGCCCGTTTCCGGCAGCGCCGCGGCGAGCTCCGCCAGCGACAGCGCGCCGCACAGGGTGATCAGGCCGCCGACGACCCACAGCGCGAGCATGAGCGTCGGGCTGGGTACCTTCTGCGCGATGCCCGCGGGCGACCGGAAGATGCCCGACCCAATGGTGATGCCGATGACGAGCGCGACCGAGCTCCACAGCCCGAGCGTACGGGGGAGCCGCTGCAAGCCGCTCGTGCTGTTGGCCATGAACGGCGCAAGGCTAACACGCATTGCGTGGCCAGAACGGCACGTTTAATGAACGTCCGCACAGGCAAGAGGAGCACTAAATGACGTCTACCGTTAATATTGCGGAGGCCGAGCGCTGGACCTCGGCGCTCGGCGGGGCGGCGCTAAGTGCGTACGGGATAAGGCTTCTAAGGGATCGCTCGATGGCCGGGGCGTTCCTTGCCGCCGCAGGAACCGCGCTCATCTATCGCGGCGCGACCGGACGCTGCCCGTGGTACACGGCCATGGGAATCAATACGGCGAACGGCCGGAAGGATACGCGCGTTGCGCTCGCGGGCAGCCGCGGCATCAACGTCGAAGAGGTCGTCAGCATCAACCGTCCGGCGCGCGAGCTGTACCGATTCTGGCGCAACTTCGAGCAGCTGCCGGCGTTCATGGATCACCTCGTATCCGTGAGGCAGCTCGACCAGGATCGGTCGCATTGGGTGGCCAAGGCGCCCGCCGGTCGTGCGGTCGAATGGGATGCGGAAATCATCAACGAGATCGAGGACGAGCTGATCGCCTGGCGGACCCGCGACAACGCCGACGTCGTCAGCGCCGGGTCGGTGCATTTCAAGAGCGCGCCGAACGGGCGCGGGACCGACGTGCGCGTGCGGCTACAGTATCACCCGCCGGCGGGCAAGCTCGGATCCACGATCGCGTGGATGTTCGGCGAAGAGCCGTCGCAGACCATTCAGGAGGATCTGCAGCGCTTCAAGCGCCTGATGGAATCGAGCGAAATCCCGGCGACGAGCGACCAGCCAAGTTTGTGAGTTGGCGAACTAGTCGCGGGCGCGGGTAAACCGGGTCCGCGAATAC
>JBBQYZ010000883.1:0-1555 GCA_038208205.1 Gemmatimonadales bacterium
GGTCGAGTCACCCGAGCTCAAGGAGTTCAACGGCCGCGTGTCCGACTCGGGCGAGGGGCGGTGGACGGTGCAGGCCGCCGTCGAGATCGGCGTGCCCGCCGCGGTGCTGACGGCTTCGCTCTTCACGCGGTTCGCGTCGCAGGGCAACGCCGACTACGCCAACAAGCTGCAGTCGGCCATGCGCAAGCAGTTCGGTGGCCACGTGGAGAAGCAGGTGATCGAGGAGGGTATGAATTGAGCGGAGCGGTCGGGTCTCATGCGTGGCACGCGCTGGCCGCGCACCACGACGAGCTGGTCGAGCGTCATCTGCGCGATCTCTTCGCGGCCGACACCGACCGCGGCACCCGGCTCACCGCGCCGGCCGGCGACCTCTTCCTCGACTACTCGAAGAACCGCGTCACCGACGAGACGATGGGGTTGCTGCTGGCGCTCGCTGATGCGTCTGATCTCAGAGCGCGCACCGAGGCCATGTTCAGCGGTGAGCACATCAACGTCACCGAAGACCGCGCCGTGCTGCACACCGCGCTGCGCCTGCCGCGTGACGCTGCCCTCGTCGTGGACGGCCAGGATGTCGTAGCCGACGTGCACGTGGTGCTCGACCGCATGGCCGAGTTCTCAGACCGGGTCCGCGACGGGTCGTGGACAGGGGCCACCGGCGCGCCCATCCACAACGTCGTCAACATCGGCATCGGCGGCAGCGACCTGGGTCCCGCGATGGCCTACGAGGCGTTGCGCGACGACAGCGACCGCTCGATCCAGTGTCGCTTCGTGTCGAACGTCGACGGCAACGACGTGTGGGAAGCCACCCACGACCTCGACCCGGCCGAGACGCTCGTGGTCGTGTCGTCGAAGACGTTCACCACCATCGAGACCATCACCAATGCCCGCTCGGCCCGGGCCTGGCTCACGGGCGCGCTCGGTGACGACGCAGTCGCCAAGCACTTCGTGGCGGTCTCGACCAACGCCGAGAAGGTGGCGGAGTTCGGCATCGACACCGCCAACATGTTCGGCTTCTGGGACTGGGTCGGGGGCCGCTACTCCTTCGACTCGGCCATCGGGCTGTCGCTCATGATCGCCATCGGATCCGACGGCTTCCGCGACATGCTCGCCGGCTTCCACACCATGGATGAGCACTTCCGCTCCACGCCATTCGAGCGCAACCTGCCGGTGCTGCTCGGCGTGCTCGGGGTCTGGTATCGCGACTTCTTCGGCGCACAGAGCCACGCCGTCCTGCCCTACAACCACTACCTGTCGAAGCTGTCGGCCTACCTGCAGCAGCTCGACATGGAGTCGAACGGCAAGTCGGTCGACCTCGAGGGCCAGCCGGTGCGCACCGACACCGGGCCCGTGGTGTGGGGCACGCCGGGCACCAACGGGCAGCACGCGTACTACCAGCTCATCCACCAGGGAACGTCGCTGATCCCGGCCGACTTCATCGGGTTCTGCCGGCCGGCGCACGCCGTGGACGAGCACCACGACCTGCTCATGGCCAACCTGTTCGCCCAGACCGAAGCGCTGGCGTTCGGCAAGACGCGCGCCGAGGTCGAAGCCGAGG
>JBBQYZ010000884.1:0-1553 GCA_038208205.1 Gemmatimonadales bacterium
CATGCGCCCGCCGCTCGCCACGTCCCAGATCGACATGCCGCCGCAGTGGTCCTTCGTCTCGCTCAGGCCGAGCGTATTGGTGAAGTCAGGCCCGCAACTCGCCTGCGGGATGCGGGTGGCGACCTGCGCGCTGTCGCGAACGACGAACTTCGCGGAGAGACCATTGCCGATGTTCACCCGAGGCGTGACGCGCACGCAGTAGGTGCTCGGTGGGCCGGTCTGCGCGTTCTGGCAGTCGGCGCCGAGGAATTGGCCGAGCTTCGCCCGGAAGTTCGCGTTGTCGAAGTAGAAGGCTGTGCTTGCCGCGGCCGTATCGGTACCGGCGAGGCGGTGGATGATCCGCGTTCGCGTGTTGTCGCCCCGTGAAACCTCCATCTGGAAGATTCCACCTTGGGCGCAGTCCTTGGCCTGGATCTTCATGTTGAGACCACCGGTGCCAGTGCGCGACACGACCAGGTCACCGTCACGGACTTTCAGCTGGACGCCGCTGGTCAGCACGAGCCCGCGGTGGTTGGGGATCTTGCTCGCGTACACCGGCGTGAAGCGGCCGACCGTGATGTCCAACGCGTTGGGCGCACCCGTGAAGGCGTAGTTGAAGATCGCGAAGTCCGACGAGCGAACGTCGAACTGGGTGTAGGTGCCCTGCACGTGGAACGTGCCGCTCGGAGCGGGCACGGTCCCGTCGAAACCGGTGCTGCCGTTCTTGCCGAGCACCTGGTAGGTCCCGCAACTGTTCGACTTCGAAGCGTGCGCGGTCGGGGCGTTGACGCCACCAACCAGCGTCGCCAGGAGGAACACCGTGCTGACGACGGTGGTACGGGTAAGGAGCGCTTTCACGTTGGCCTCCGTCACATGAGCTGGCGACGAGCACTGCGGCTTCGTCGCCGGGGGACCTCAGTGTCGATGAGGACCGGTACGAGCGGCTATTGCACGTTGGTCGTAGGACCGAGGTCCCGCGTTCGGTTGACGGGGTGCCTCACCGGGTCCCACGGCCGCCGGCCGGCAGAGGGGCCGCGCTACCGGCCCTTCCACTGCGGAGCCCGACGCTCAGCGGCCGCGGCCATGCCCTCAGTGGCGTCCTCGGTCGCGTGTGCAAATCGCGGCCAGGGGCTCGCTACTTGGCCGCCGGCCATTCGTGGCCGAGGATCGAGTACAGGACGGAATCGCGCCATGCTCCATGCGCGAAGACGTTCTCGCGCAAGATGCCTTCCTGACGCATCCCGACCTTCTGCAGCACACGTCCGGACGCGATGTTCTCGGGATGGTGAGTGGCGAAGATGCGGTGCAGCCCGAGCGGGCCGAATCCGAGGCCGAGCAGCAGCAGGGTCGCCTCGGTTGCGATGCCCTCGCCCCACCGATCTTGGCGCACGCCGTATCCGATGTCGCCTTCGCGATGCTGAGGTGACGTGATGCCCAGGCGAGCCATGCCGACGAGCTCGCCGGTCGCCGCCCACGTGATGCCGAGGTGGTACTGGTATCGCGGCCGCGCCGCAGCGTCGCGTTGAACCCCCCGGAGAAACGCTTCCTCCTCGTCACTGCTCTTTACGGTGTCG
>JBBQYZ010000885.1:0-1550 GCA_038208205.1 Gemmatimonadales bacterium
CGGGGGGTGTTCCGCAACGCCAGACCGGCGGCGGTGTCGTTGGCGAACCACTTGAACACGCTGCCGTACGCGCTCGGGTCGTCGTACGGCCACGCCCCCACGCCGACCACTGTCCCCACCACGACGAGCGCCACGAAGAACCCTCGATGCCGCCACCGCACGACGCCCGCCGCGCACAACGCGAGCACCGGTACCGCGAAGCTCGCCACGACGACGGCCCGCGAATCGATGTACGACGCGGCTTGGTCGATCGAGAACCCGAGGCGGTCGTAGCCGTAGAAGAACCAGTTGCCAAGGCCACGCAAGAGGTCGACCGGGTCGGACTTCGCGGCCACCGTGCGCAGGCTCTCGGTGAGCTGCAACACGGGCATGCCGTATGTGCCCTGTGTGCGCAGACCGACGATCCACCACAACGACACGCCGAACGAGAGCAGCGCGATGCGGCCCGTCGCCAGCAGCGCGTTCTTCGCCGCCGCGAGACCACCGAACGCCTCGATGACGAGCCACAGCGCGGGCGCGATCGCCACGAACACGAGCGACGACGCGTTGACCGACCCGATGGTGAGGAGCACCAAGGCGAAGAGCGCCGGGTCGTGCCATCCACCGTTGCGGACCGCACGCATCGTGAGTCCCACGAGCCAGGGCAGGCCGGCCCACGCGAGCAGGATCACGGAGATGCGCGCGGTGAACGCGAGTTGGTAGGGCGTGAGCATGTACACCAGCGCGCCCGCCAATGCGCCGGCGCGGCGCGTTCCGAGCATCGTGAACAACCAGCGCGCGCCGAGCGCAGCCGCCAGCGAGATCGTGCCGAGCCAGAGCCGTTGCGCGATCCAATCAGGAGCCCCCACCCGGTCCATGAGCCAGAAGTACGGGCCCATCGGGAACAGGTAGCCGATCTGCTGGTGCGGCACCGTCCCCATGCCCACGTGCGGGTCCCAGAGATAGGGGGCGCGCGACAACAGACGACCGGGATCGAGGTAGAGGTACTCCTTGGTGTCCGCGCTCAGGAGGTGCGGCGACGACGCGAGAAACGGGACGTACGCGAGGATCGCGAGCCCGGCGACGATGACGGTGTCGGCGACGCGACCTCGGCTCCGGACACGTTGGCTCCGGGCACCTCGCACCGGCGGTGCCCCAATAGCCGTCATCCGTCGAGCGATGCTAGACGTGCTCGCGCGAGTCGACTGGTCGCGACACGAGCCGGGTAGATTCCTGCCATGGCGCGCCAGGAACCGTCGGTTTGAGCGCGCCCACACGCGCCGACGACCGCTCCGCGCGCCCCATCGATCGACCGATCGACACCCCGCCCGGCGCCACGGATTGGCGCTCGCGCACGCGCAAATACTGGCCGGTGGCGGCGCTCGTGCTGCTCGCCGTGGTCATCGCGATCGTCGTCCACCATTTCGTGTACCCCGCGTACTCGTGGAACCGCGACGAACCCGTGTACCTGTGGACCGTCCGTGCGCTGCGGTCGGGCCAGATCTTCACATCGGGCGGAGGCGCGCCCAAGTTCTTCCAGCCGTGGCTCACTGGAGTGCACGACGGGATGT
>JBBQYZ010000886.1:0-1549 GCA_038208205.1 Gemmatimonadales bacterium
GACCGACACGCCGGCCACTGCGCTCGCGGCGATGGCCCGAGTCACCGCCGAGCGCATCTCGTCTCCGATCTCCCCCAGCGACGCGCAGACATCCGCGCGGTCGTGCCAGTCGAGCACCGCGTTGGCGGCGGCGAGCGCAACCGCTTCCCCGGCCAGGGTGGAGGAGATCCACGTCGAGCGCGCCGCCTCCATCACCGCGGCGCCCCCGACGACCGCCGACAGAGGATACCCATTCGCCAGCGCCTTGCCGAACACGGCGAGATCGGGCGTGACCGCTGCGTACTCCTGATATCCGCCAGTCCGGACGCGGAAGCCGGTCTTCACTTCGTCGAACACCAGGAGCGCGCCACTCTCGTCGCACGCCCGGCGCGCCGCCGCCACCCACTCGACGGACGGAAGCCGCTCGACGACCGGCTCGATCACGATCGCGGCGAGCGAGTCGCCGACGCGCGCCGCGGTCTCTTCCAACGCGCCCAGATCATCGAAGCGCAGCGCCTCGTAATCCGCGTGCGCGCCAGCCGGGATACCCGGTCCCTCGCTCCACCAATCGAGCCAGCCGAAGTATCCGCACCCGAGGACATGGCTCCGGCCGGTGTATGCGCGCGCGATCCGCACGGCGGCGGCGACACCCTCGGCGCCGCTCTTGAGGAAGCGCACCTGCTCCGCGCAGGGGATCACGCCACAGAGGCGCTCGGCTACCTCCACCTCGAGCACGTGGGAGAGCCCGGCGACGTTCCCGTCGGTCACGGCGCGCACCACCGACTCGGTCACCACCTCGTCCGCGTAGCCGAGGGCTACGGCGCCGAGCGCCATCGTGCAGTCGATGAGCTCCATACCGCCGGCGGTGACGACGCGGCATCCATTGGCGCTGGTGAAGTGCGTGGGACCGAAGGTGGTGTCGGCACCGAAGAGAGCGTCGGCTCGCTTGCTGCCGGTGGACGCGCCTGATGGAATCACCGCGGCCGCACGCGCGCGCCAATCGAGGTCCGACAGCTCCGGCGGCAGGTACGGGGAGGGCGACGTCATACAGGGAAGAAGCCGGCCCATCGCGGTACCGTCAAGAGCGCGCAGCGCGAACCCGATCGATCGTGCGTAACACCTCGAGCGCCATCGCCCGCATCAACTCGATCTCCCGGGCGTCCGGAGCTGCACGGTAGGTGAGAGAGCGCACCGAGCGCAGCACGTGCTCGGGGTAGCGCGTCTTGAAGAACTCCAATGCGACGAGCGCACGCTCCGCATCGGCGAACAGCTGCTCGTACTGCGCGCTGGTGGCCGGCGGCGCGTTCTTGCGCGGCGGGGCGAGCGTCCGGCTGGCCGTGGGCACGGCGCGGTGGATCTCGTACAGGGCGAGGAGCACCGATTGCCCGAGGTTGAGCGAGGCGTGCTCGCTCGTGGGGATGGTCACCACCAGGTGCGCGCGGTCGAGCGCCGCGTTCGGCAGCCCGTGATCCTCGCGCCCAAAGAGGAGCGCGACGGTGCCATGCTCCGCGAAGGCGAGCAGATCAGCGGCTGCTCCACGCGGCTCAGCGATCTGTCGCTTGGCGGCACG
>JBBQYZ010000887.1:0-1545 GCA_038208205.1 Gemmatimonadales bacterium
GTCTCCTCAACGGGGCGAGTGTCCCGAACTCCATCGAGAGAAACCGCATCGGCTTCTACCACTGGGCTTTTGCCCTCGCCTTCCTCGAGCTGCTCATCCTGCTGATAGTCGGCGGGTCGCTGATCCGGCGCGTTGTGCCGACTCCCGCGACGGCGCGGGCTGCCGTGTTCCCTGTGCCAGCGGTATCGGCCGCTCTCGTACTCGTGCTGGCGCCCGCCGCGGGGAACCTGCTGGTCTCGCGCGCAGACAACACGATCGGCTTCCAGACGCCGAAGAGCACGATCGACGAAGTCGAGAGGGGGGTGCTCGCTCATCGTGGTGCGCTCTCCGAGCCCACGCTGCTGTTGTCGCGCGGCGACAACGCCTTCGTGGGCCTCGAGGCCGCGGTGGCCGCCCGGCTCGACGCCGCGGGTATCGATGTCGTTCACCCCGACTACTTGGCCGGCTACGTGAACGACCGCCGTCTGGTCGACTACCGCACGGTGCGCGCGGCGGTCGTGGTCATCCGGGGACTGGGCCCACCCGTTGGGGTTCCCGGCACGCTGATCGCCACCGGCGACCCCGTCCCGGGATTCGACCGTCGGGCGTTCAACCAGTTGATCCGGGAGGCCCGCTCGACCTCGAAGGTCATAGTCGGTAGGGCGATCGATCTCCGGCTCCGCCGACTGAGCACCCGGGCCGGCCTCACCAGCATGGAGCGAAAGTTCTTTGTCGCCGCTCGTCGCGTGATCATCGCCACGTTGCGGACTCTGCCCCAAGACCCCGCAGATGTGTTGGCGCACCGCTCGAACCTACGGCTCCTGGCCGAGACCCCGATGGTCAGCCCCGTGCTCGACCACGACGCACTCGAGCGGGTCCTGCGGACCTTTCCCGACGATAAGGGCGACACGATCGCGGCCACCGACGTGTCCGTGTTCCTCCTCAGCCGCCAGGAGCTGCTCAAGTTCGAGCCTCCGCCGAAGAAGTCTCACCAATCGCAACGCTGAAACGAGATCGGCACTCACCGCTCACCACTGAGGTCCCGATGCCTGTGTGCGGGACGCCTGTTGGTGATGAGGATTCGGACATGCCCGGCCGGGGGGTCTGGGGGGCGGAGGCTCCGCCGGAGGCGGCGACGATCAGCTCGCTGAGCAACCTTTGGTTGCGATGCGAAACAGCTAGACGTCGACGAGGACCTTTGGTGGCTCGGCGACGACGGGCTCGGGGTCGCTCTTACTCGACTCCACGCTGGGGACGTGCAACGCCGCGATCGCGATGGCTCCGGTGGCGACTACGTAGGCGAAAACCCCACACAGGAACGAAGCGGTGATGCCGAAGAACAGGGCGATCGTCGCGCCGAGAACCGACGCCACGACCGACATCGCTCCGTTGAGGCCCCAGAAGTATGCGACCGGCGCCTTCGGTGTCCGCGAAGCGAGCGCCATCCCGATGGAGAACGGCATTCCCATGCCGACAGCCACCGGTGCGAGGAGCGCGACCGCCACCGCTATCCGCACCGGCGTGGTCGCACTGGCCATGCCGTGGATGACCGCGGGGGCGACGAAG
>JBBQYZ010000888.1:0-1544 GCA_038208205.1 Gemmatimonadales bacterium
GGTAGAACTCGCGCTGGTGCTGCTCGATCTTGATCTCCGTCTGGCGCTTCACGTCCTCCATCACCCGCGCGCGCGCGACCTCCCGTTCCAGCCGGTTCAGGATGAAGCGCAGCCGCTGGCCGACGTCGAGCCGCTGCAGCACCTCGTCCTTGTCGGAGATGCGGAAGTTCATGTTGGTCGCGGCCAGGTCGGCGAAGCGACCCGGATCGGAGACGTTCATCTTGAGGATGGCCGGCACCTCGTCGGGGATCCGGTCCACCAGCTCCGCCAGGGTCTCGGAGGCCGACACCACGCGCGTCACGAGGTCGTCGAGCTCCGAGGCGTCGGCAGGCGTCTCCTTTGCCGGCCGGATCGCCGCGACCGGGTAGGGCTCGTTCTGCTGGATATCCTCGATCACGATGCGGCGCAGCCCCTGGAGGGTGATCTGCACCGTGTCCCCGGGAAGGTTGATTCGCTCGTGCACGCGGGCTGCGACACCTACACGTCCGACGAACCGCTGCGAGTCGATCGGCTCGTCGTGGTCTCCGCCGGCGACGACCAGGGCGACGATGAGGCCCGGTTCATCGTACGCCCGCAGGAGCGAGAGATTCTCCGGGGCGCCCATCTGCACCGCGATGGTGCCGAGGGGATAGACGATCGTCGACCGCAGCGCCATCAGCGGCAGCGCGGGGGGTAGCTCGGACTTCAGGATTTCTTCCTTGCGCTGTGCTTTGGCCATGGGGCGTAAAGTAATGCTGGGTGTGGGGCGGGTCACAGATCGCTGGACCTCATGGACGACGGTGCGCGACGCGGTAGGCGGCAGGGTGCGCTTCGCCAATTTTCGGGTCGCCAGCCTGCCGTTCGCTCGACGAGAAAGCGACGCCCCGCGTCACTAGCGTCGCGCTCGCTGCGGCTTGTTCCCGGCCTGCGCGCCGCTTAACCTTGTAGGCTATGTTTGACGAGCTTTCCGAGAAACTGGAGGCCACCTTCGCCCGCCTGCGCGGCCGCGGTGTCCTTACCGAGGCCGACATCAAGGACGGGCTGCGCGAGGTGCGTCGCGTCCTCCTCGAGGCGGACGTCAACTTCGCCCTCACCCGCGAGTTCCTGGAACGGGTGGAGAAGGCCGCGGTCGGCGTTTCGCAGCTCAAGAGCGTCTCGCCTGCCCAGCAGCTGATCAAGATCGTCTACGACGAGCTGACAGCCATGCTCGGCGAGAGGCGCGAAGGGCTCAAGCTCAGCTCGGTCCCGCCGACGATCGTGATGCTGGTCGGCCTGCAGGGATCGGGCAAGACGACGAGCGCCGCCAAGCTGGCGCGCAAGCTCAAGGCCGAGGGGCGTCAGACGCGCCTCATCGCCGCCGATGTCTACCGCCCGGCTGCCATCGACCAGCTCGAGACGCTTGGCCAGCAGCTCGACATTCCGGTGTACGCCGAGCGCGGTCATCAGGACGTGCTGCAGATCGTGCGAAATGGCATCGACCAGGCCCGTCGCGCGCGCGACCGGGTCGTGCTCGTGGACACTGCGGGCCGACTGCAGATCGACGAAGAGATGATGTCGGAGCTGGT
>JBBQYZ010000889.1:0-1542 GCA_038208205.1 Gemmatimonadales bacterium
AGCTCGTCAGCTGTGTATCTTCGACGTAGCCAAGGCGTGAGAGGGTGGCGCCCAGGCGCTTGCCCGTGCGCTTGCTCTCCTCCTGCGCCTGCTGAAGCTGCTGGAGCGAGAGCATCTTCTCGCGGACCAGCAGCTCTCCAATACGGCTCATTCGCCAGTCTCCCCTGAAAAGACCACGAGTTTCGCTACGGTAACGTGCAACAGGTGCATTGGTCAAACTGGTGACACCTACACGTAGGGCACCTCATCGGATCAAATATGCACCGGGTTCGTGCGTCTGAAAAGTTGCCGGATCGTCGAGCCGCGCAGAACGTGACGCTGGGAGGTTCCTATGAGCTATGCCGAGGCTAAAGAGATCGCTCTGTTGCGGCTCGAGCTACGTGCGTGCTGGGACAAGGGAGATCGTGCGGGGGCAAACGTCGCCCTGACCCGCCTGTGGCAGGTCGTGGGAAACGACACCGACCTCGCCGCCGAGGCGAAGCGCTGGTCGTTGAAGTTCAGCTAGCCCTTACGGGCCAGCGACCTTGATCGCGAGCTTGTAGTTGTTCTTCGTAGTCGCCGCCGCGAACACCTGCGCGTAGTACGTGCCCGTCGGCAGGTTCGCCACGTACGCCTTGATCGAGCGCTCGCCGTTGGACGTCGCGTTGCCGATCGAGGCGCCACCGTTGTTGAGGATCGAGGCCGACATCGGCATCCCGCTGTCCCAGGTCACGGTGATCTCGAGGTTCTGGTTCGCGGTCGTCGTGTTGATCGCGTAGTTGTCCTTGTCGCCCTCGGGGCAGATCGCGAGGCCGGCGAACGCGATGTCGAGGCGCTGGGTCGCGACCGGCGTCTGGTACGCGGTCTGGATCGTGTCGTTCTTCGTCGCGGTCTCGAGCGTCGAGTCATCCGCGCACTGGAAACCACTCAGGGGCGCGTCGACGATCGCGCCACCGTTGGCCACGCACACCATCCGGGCGTTGCCGTCGTCGGTGCAGGTGTAGCCGTCGGGACACTTGGGGTCCTCGGCGCCGCACAGAAACGGGTTCGCGCCGAGGTCCGGCGAGTACGCGTTGCAGGCACCGAGCACGAACCCGAGCGACAAAGAACCAAGGATGAGCATACGCATGACTAGAACCGCCCCACGGCTGCAGCGCCGGCAAAGCCATCGCCCACCGCCGGGCTGACGACCCAGGACGAGGCTTCCGGAGAGGGAGCCTTGCCCTAGACCTTGAGCTCACCGTGCTTCTTCGCGGTGAGCTCCTTGTACCAGAAGTATCCGGCGACCACGGCGGAGATGCCGCCGATGACGAAGCCCGCCGTCGACAGCGACGCGTCGCGCTTGCCCGAGGCCTCGAGGTCCTTGTCGTACTTGTCGTACGAGCGGCACGGCGGCGTGCCGCACATCGTGGTGTCGTCGGCGAGCGCCTTGGCCTGCGAGCCGGCCTGGATGAAGAACACGACGCCGAGGCCGATGCCGACGGCGGCGACGCCGGTCGACGCCCACTTCATGCCCTTGAACTTCGTCGAGCCGACATCCGAGAAGCCGTTCTGTGGCCCCGT
>JBBQYZ010000890.1:0-1542 GCA_038208205.1 Gemmatimonadales bacterium
GAGCGGCACGCGCGCGCACCTTGTGATGCTGCGCCACATCCTGCCCAACACCGTCGCGCCGCTGGTGGTGCAGGCCACCTACGTCTGCGCGTCGGCCATCCTGACCGAAGCGGGGCTCTCGTTCCTCGGCGCGGGCACGCCCCCGGAGGTGCCCAGCTGGGGCAACATCATTGCGCAGGGGCGCACGTATTTCCAGATCTCGCCGTGGATCATCTTCTTTCCCGGCATGATGCTGGCCATCGCCGTGCTGGCGATCAACCTCGTGGGTGACGGGCTGCGCGACACGCTCGACCCGCGGATCGCGCGTCGGATGTGAACACAGTCGAAGCCCTCGTCGCACGGGCACCGGACATCGTGCTGTCGGTGCGCGACCTGCGCACCCACTTCCTCACCCGCGAGGGCGCGGTGCGCGCGGTCGACGGCGTTTCCTTCGACGTCAAGCGCGGCGAAACGCTTTGCATCGTCGGCGAGTCGGGCTGCGGCAAGAGTGTGACGGCGCTCTCGATCATGCGGCTGGTCGAGCAGGACGCCCGGCAGACGAAGCTGTCCGGATCGGTGCGTTTCGAAGGCACCGAGCTCACGACGCTGTCCGAGAAGCAGATGCGCGCGATCCGCGGCAACCGGATCTCGATGATCTTCCAGGAGCCGATGACCTCGCTCAATCCGGTGCTCACGGTGGGCGATCAGATCGCGGAGTCGCTGCGTATCCACCAGAACTTGGCTCGGCGCCAGTCGGCCGATCGCGCCGTCGAGATGCTGACGATGGTTCACATCGCCGACCCGCTGCGCCGCGCGGGCGAGTACCCGCACCAGCTCTCGGGCGGCATGCGCCAGCGGGTGATGATCGCGATGGCGCTCGCGTGCAACCCAAAGGTCCTGATCGCCGACGAGCCGACCACGGCGCTCGACGTGACGATCCAGGCGCAGATCCTGAACCTGATGCTCGAGCTCAAGGAGCGGCTCGGCACCGCGGTCGTGCTCATCACCCACGACCTGGGTGTGGTCGCCGAAACCGCGCAGCGCGCCGTGGTGATGTACGCAGGCGTGAAGGTCGAGGAGGCCTCGGTGACGGAACTGTTCCGCAACCCCCTGCACCCCTACACGCGCGGCCTGATCAGTTCGATTCCGCGCCGCACTGCAGCGGGTCGGCGCACCAACATCCGCGGCAAGCTGCAGGAAATTCCGGGCATCGTCCCGCTGCTGAGCGACGTGATCCCGGGGTGCGCCTTCGCGCCGCGCTGCGGCTTCGCCGTCGAGCGCTGCAAGCACGAGAGCCCGCCGCTCGAGTCGCACGGAACCGACCATCTCGCGGCATGCTGGGAGATCGTGCGCGTGCTGGAAACACCCCGATGAACAGAGAGGCCGTCGGCAGCGGGGCGGGCGCGAGCGGAGTTGTCCCGAGCACGGCGAGCAGCACGGTCGCCGTGCCGCTGCTGCGCGTTCGGGATCTCAAGAGGCACTTCCCGATCCATCGCGGCGTGCTCTCGCGCGTCGTGGGCCAGGTGTACGCGGTCGACGGGCTGTCGTTCGACATCGCGCGCG
>JBBQYZ010000891.1:0-1538 GCA_038208205.1 Gemmatimonadales bacterium
CCCGCCAACGATCCGTCCATGCGTCGAAGGGGCTTGGTTCGGCGAAGAGCGATCGCGCAGGTGCCGCATTCTCCAACAGGACAGACGACAGGGATCGGAAGCACGACGTGAAGTCGACGTTCTGCGCGTGCAGCAGCGCCAAAAGACCGGCGATCAGCTCGCCGTCTTCCGGGTCCACACCGGCCAGACCCAACTTGGCCCGCATGCCGCGGCCCCAGGAGTCGCTGTACCGGTCAGCGAAGGACTGCAGCACCTCGGTGGCCGCCGCGACGGCCCGATCCGTCTCGACGTCGAACAGCGGCAGCAACGCCTCAGCCAGCCGGGCCAGGTTCCATTGTGCGATCGGCGGTTGGTTGCCGTATGCGTAGCGGCCGCCGTGATCGATCGAGCTGAACACGGTGGCCGGGTCGAACGCATCCATGAAGGCGCACGGGCCGTAATCGATCGTCTCCCCTGAGATCGTCATGTTGTCGGTGTTCATGACACCGTGGATGAACCCGACGAGCATCCAGCGAGCGATCAGCGACGCCTGGACGTCGACGACGCCTTCGAAGAACGCGAGGTACGGGTTCTCCGCCTCGAAGGCCCCAGGGCTGTGACGTGCGATCGCGTAGTCGGCGAGGCGTCGCACGAGCGTCGGGTCCTCGGAAGCCGCTGCGTACTGGAACGTCCCGACCCGGAGATGGCTTGCGGCGACGCGGGTGAGCACCGCACCGGGCAGCATCGTGTCCCGGGCCACGTCCTCACCAGTTGCGACAACCGCGAGCGCGCGGGTCGTGGGGATGGCGAGCGCATGCATCGCCTCGCCCATCACGTACTCGCGAAGCATCGGGCCGACCGCTGCCCTCCCGTCGCCTCCCCTCGCGAATGGAGTGCGACCGGAGCCCTTCAGGTGGAGGTCCCGACGGTGTCCGCAGACGTCGAGCACCTCGCCCAACAGGAGCGCCCGCCCATCGCCGAGGCGGGGCGAGTATCCGCCGAACTGATGACCGGCGTAGGCCTGCGCGAGCGGCGCTGCGCCATCGGGCGGGGCGTTGCCCGCGAGGGCGGCGACCCCTTCGGGCGTTCTCAGCGCATCGGCATCGAGACCCAGCTCTGCAACCAGATCCACGTTGAGGGCCAAAAGGCGAGGCGCTGGGACGGTCGCCGCGCTCCATGGTTCGTAGAGGCCCTCGAGCTCAGCGACGTAGGTGTTGTCGAATGCGAACAGCGGACGGGTCGCGACATTCATCGAGTCGACGCTAGGGCGCGAAGGCCGTCGTCGTTCCGTCGCAGCTGTCCTTCGCGTGGCGGCCACGTGCCCTTGTGGCCTAGACCTCGGCGTCATGGGTGATCAAGAAGCGGCGGCGCCCGCACCGGCCGAGGAGATCGCCGACCGCCGGCAGCGCGTCGCCCGCCAGACCGGGCACGACCGTCGCTGGCGGAAGGGCCTGGTCGGGAAGACGGAGGCGGTGCGTCGCCGCCTCAGGCGTGCCGAGCCCGATCGCCGCACAACCGCTTGGCGCGAGCGCACGTGGAGCAGCCGGGCCCTGCACCGG
>JBBQYZ010000892.1:0-1534 GCA_038208205.1 Gemmatimonadales bacterium
GTCGTGAAATAGTCCCCCCACGAAATGGCGACCGCCACGTTGCCGACGGCGTACTCGAGGATGAGGTCCCAGCCGATGATCCACGCGACCAGTTCTCCGAGGGTGGCATACGAGTACGCGTAGGCGCTGCCGGCCTGGGGAATCATCGCGGCGAGCTCCGCGTAACAGAGCGCCGCCAGGGCGCACGCGCCGCCCAGAAGCAGGAACGAAAACACGAGCGCCGGCCCTGCCCCGTAGCGGACCACCGCACCGCTCGCGGTGACCTGGCCCGCCGCGGCCGTCCCGATCGCGCCGAAGATGCCTGCGCCGATCACCGCGCCAATCGCGAGCATGATCAGATCGCCCGCGCCAAGAACGCGTTTCAGGGAATGCTCCCCGTCCGGGATCAGCTCGGAGATAGGTTTTCGCCGCAGCAACTGGCTCATGGGTGATTGGTGGGAAGCGTATCTGCCGCGCCGCGCCTAATCAAGCGGCTTCACCCGGGAATCCACTTGTCAGACCCCATCGCGTGTGCTCCGTCGTCGGCTGTCACCTGCAGCATGCACCCGGCAGCCCCCGGACGTCACCGATCATCGCCGGAGCTGATGGCGAATAGCTGCTACAGCCGTCAGGCCCCCCCCAAGGACGGCACGTTCAATCTGAACACCGTGTCGCTCGATGCGAGCACGAGGCCGCCGAGTGGATCAAACGCGAGGCCGACGGGCGAGCCCCCTGACACGAGTTGTTCCGGCCCGGACGCGCGATCGATCTTCAAGCGGTACACGCCGCTGGCGCCCGCGAGGGCATCGACGACGTGCAGGTCGCCGTGCGGATCGAAGGCGAGCCCCTGTGGCCGTCCGAATCCACTGAAGAAGACTTCGACATGACCCGCCGGAGACACGCGGTACACGTTGTCTCTCGCACCGAGCGTCGGGGCGGTCACATACAGCCAGCCATCGGGCCCGAACGCCAGGTGGAACGCGGCGACGCTCGGCGGGATCGCCGCAAATGCCGAAGCGCGGCCCTCGTGCACTCGAAGGATCGATCCGGAACGATCGCCGACGAAGAGAGTGCCGTCGGCCGAAAATGCGATGCCGCAGGCGACCCCCAGATCCGAGGCGACGACCGTGGCACCCCCCTCACGATCGATTCGATGCACCGTCCCTTCGAATCGGCTCGACACGTGCAAGCGCCCCTCCGGATCGAACGCCAGCGAGGTCGGGTTCGCAAGGTCCGACACGAAGGGCGCGCGCGAGCCATCGGGTCGCACTACGAAAATCGCGACCGGCCCCTGCTGCCCGCGCGACCCGCTGAAGGTGACGTACAGGTTGCCGTCGCGATCGAATACGGGACTGTCCACCTGGTGCAGGCCCGTGGCCAGCGGTGCGCCGATTTCTACGAATGCCGTTTCTCCAGGTGCGTCCTGAATGCGCACCGGCGTGTGTCCGCCGTCGAGGCCCGCCGGCACGATCGCGATCAACTCGGAAGCGGACGCGCTCGACAGCCGCGCCAGCAACCCTCCGATGAGCACGCGCGGCAGCACCGGGTCGATGAC
>JBBQYZ010000893.1:0-1533 GCA_038208205.1 Gemmatimonadales bacterium
CGTGGGGGACGCGGAATTCGGCAGCGAGGCTCGACGACGGCTCGAGAATCACGCGACTCGCCCCGAGATCGTTTCCGCCCGCGCGTCGGGAACGGGACTGGCGCGGCGGCGCAGTGCGTCCGCCGGCGACGAGGAGCTCTACGTCGCCGTGCGACACCCGCTCGGGTTCGTGCGCGTGTCCCTCACCACGGCGCGACTCGACGCGCTGGTGGGCGGCGCGCAACGGGACGTGCTCGTGGGCGGGATCGTGGGGCTCCTTGGCGTGCTCGCCCTGGTCACGCTGTTCGCGCGCAGCATCTCGCAACCGGTCGTCGAGCTGCGCGACGTGGCGCGCGCCATCGCGGCGGGGGATCTGAGCCGCCGACCCGCGCTCAGCGCGCCGGGAGAGGTGGGGGATCTGGCGACCGCCCTGCACCGGATGGCCGAGCAGCTGGCGACGCGACTCGACGCGCTGCAGGCCGACGAAGTGCTGATGGTGGCCGTTCTGGAGTCGCTGGAAGAGGGGGTCCTGGCCATCGACGAGCGCGGCATGGTCGTGCGAATCAATCAGCGGGCACGAGCCCTCCTCGACGTCACGGCATCCATCCCGTTCCCGCGCGAGGTGCTGCCGCGCGACGCGACGCTCCGGTCGGCGATCGAGCGCGCCACGCACGGCGACGTCGCCGCGCCATCGGAAGCGCTGGTCCACGACCGCACCGTCGCGGTCGGCGCACGACCGCTCGCCACGACCGGCGCGGTGGTCACGATCCTCGATCTCACGGTGCTCCGCCGTCTCGAGACGATTCGCCGCGACTTCGTGGCCAACGTCAGCCATGAGCTCAAGACCCCGCTCACCGCCGTCAGCGGCTACGCCGAGACGCTGCTGGATGAGGACATCCCGGCCGAGCAGCGGCGGCGGTTCGTCGAGACGATCCGGGAGAACGCCGGCCGGATGCAGCGCATCGTGGACGACCTGCTCGACCTGTCGCGCATCGAGAGCGGCGGGTGGCGCCCGAACGTTGCGAGCGTGGACGTTCGGGGCGTGGTGCGCGAGGTGTTCGACGCCGTACGCGGCGTGGTCATGGGCAAGGGCATCGCGCTGCGTGCGGAGATTCCCCCGGACGTGACGCGAGTGTGGGCAGACTCCACCGCCTTTCGGCAGATCGTGAGCAATCTGGTGGAGAATGCCGTCCGGTACACCACTAGCGGAGGTGTCGCACTGCACGCCCGGCTCGGGGTCGACGGCGTGTGGATCGACGTGCGCGACACGGGCGTGGGCATTGCTGCCGAGCACCTGCCGCGCATCTTCGAGCGTTTCTACCGGGCGGACGCCGGCCGCTCGCGCGATCAGGGGGGAACGGGTCTCGGGCTGGCGATCGTCCGACATCTGGTCGACGCGCACGGAGGGCGAGTGGAGAGTGCCAGCATCGTCGGACGCGGGACGACGATCAGCGCCTACTTCCCGAATCGCGACACGGCGCCCGATGGCGGTACCGATGGCTTCGACACCGGACGCCTCCCGATGGCGCCATCGTTCAGCGCTACACGATCATA
>JBBQYZ010000894.1:0-1531 GCA_038208205.1 Gemmatimonadales bacterium
GGTTGGGCCCCTTTGGCCCGGCCGGGGGCGACCGTGGGGCCCCCCACGTCCAGTATCGCGCTCCACCGCCGACGCGGCAAGATCACACAAATGTCGAGCGCGCTACCCCTCGCTGGCACCCAGCGAGGCGAGCGCGTCGTCGGCCACCCGGTAGGTCGTCCAGTCGCCTTTCGGGACCGCGCCGAGCGACCGGTAGAAGCGGATCGCGTCCTCGTTCCAGTCGAGCACCACCCACTCGAGCCGTCCGTAGCCACGCTCCAGGGCGATCCGCGCCAGTCCGGCCAGCAGCAGGCGCCCGAGCCCCCGTCCACGGAACTCCGGGAAGACGAACAGGTCTTCCAGGTGGATGCCCGGACGCGCGAGAAAGGTGGAGTAGCTGCGGAACCAGAGCGCGAAGCCAGCCGGCTCGTCGCCATGCAGCGCGAGGATCACTTCGGCGGCGGCCGAAGGGCCGAACAACGATTCGCGCAGCAGCGCCTCGGTCGCGACGCACTCGTGCGCCAGCCGCTCGTACTCCGCGAGGCCACGGATGCAGCGCAGGATCGTCGGTACATCATCCGGCGCCGCGGGTCGCAAGGTGAATCCGGACGTGGTGCTCACGAGCATTTGGCGGTGGGGAGTGTCGGGCGTTTCGATCAGCTCGCGACGCCGTACTGCTCGCGCAGGACGGCAAGGTGGTGGCGCGCGTGGCCCGCGGTGATGTACGCGAGAGCGCGCACGCTCACCTCACGGTCGCTCGCTACGCCGCGTCGCATCCATGCCTCCTCCGGGAAGGACGCGAGCAGTCGTGCCGTGGCGTCGCGTACCGCCTCCACCTCCTCGGCGAGGTCGGCGAGCGTTCGCGTGTCGGAGCCGGCGGTGCGCACGTAGTCGTTCTGCTCATAGCCCGGCAGCGGGGTGGCGTCGCCCCGGGCGATGCGCCGCGCGCGATAGGAGAAGATGCGTTCCGTGTCGATGATGTGTCCGATGAGCTCGCGCACGCTCCATTTCTGATCGGCGTAGCGATGACCGCCGCGCGACTCGGGGATTCCGCCGATCACCGAGATGAGCTCGCGACCGTCGGCGCGTAGCAGCGCCACGACGTCACCGGCCGGTACGCGGTCCACATAGCTGGCATAGAAGGACGCGTACTCGGTGGCGTCTGGGCGGGCACGGAGCGAAGAAGACATCGAAGCAGGGGAGAAGGAGGACGAGGAGCTCAGCGCGCCGCGGCGAACGCCGGCGCGGGAGCGCGTCGCCAGGAGAGGATCGCCACACCGGCCGCCGCCACGCCGAGCGCCACGACCTGCGCCGACGTGATGGGGCCGACCATGTCGCTTTTCGCGCGGAAGAACTCTACCACGAACCGCTCGATCCCGGCGAGCAGACAATACCCGCCGAACAGCCAGCCCGCGCCGCGCGCGTGGCTTCGCAGCCGCCAGAGCACCACGAACATCACGAAGCCAAGTACCACCTCGAGGAGTTGCGTGGGATAGACCGAGACGACGTCGAGGGGCGAGAGTGTCGACGGCAGGCCGGCGTGGTACTCCTG
>JBBQYZ010000895.1:0-1530 GCA_038208205.1 Gemmatimonadales bacterium
CGGTTGAAGCGATGCAGAGCCTCCTTCGCAAGGTAGACCTCGCGGAGGGCGGGGTGCAGGTCGAGAAAGTGCTGCACATTGCGTGCGCCGGCCCATCGCGATCGCACAAAACGGCGCATCGCGATCACCGATTACGGGCCATCGCGATCACACAAAACGGCGCATCGCGATCACCGATTACGGGCCAACGCGAACACCCTCTGCGTGAGGTGACGTGCTCCTGGGGTCTCCGGCCTACGCCGCCTACACGGCGGGATGGCGACAGAGAGACTACCGATGCAGCAGCTACGAGAGATCCTGAGACAGAAGCTCGCGCTCGGGCGCAGCCACCGAGAGGTGGCCAGGTGCCTGGGCATCAGCCCGAGCACAGTGGCAGGCGTGTCGAGCGACGCGCGGTCGCTTGGGCTGGACGTGACCACGATCGCGGCGCTGACGGACGCCGAGCTCGGGGCGCGGCTCTATCCGAAGACACCACCAAGTAGCGCGCGTTCCGAGCCGGACTGCGCGGCGCTGCATCTCGAGCTTCGGCGCCCGGGCGTGACGCTGGCGCTGCTTCACGTCGAGTTCCTCACCGCGCACGCGGACGGTGTTCGGTACACGGCATTCTGCGAGCGGTATCGCACGTGGGCGAAGCGGCAGTCGCCGGTGATGCGGCAGGTGCACGTCGCCGGCGACAAGCTGTTCGTCGACTACGCCGGGATGAAGGCTCACATTGTCGACCCGATGACTGGCGAGGTCATCGACGTGGAGCTGTTCGTCGCCGTGCTCGGCGCGAGCAACTACACCTACGCGGAGGCGACCCGGACGCAGCAGGTACCCGACTTCATCGGGAGCATCGTTCGCGCGCTGACGTTTCTCGGCGGCGTGCCGCGCGCGGTCGTGCCCGATCAGCTCAAGAGCGCAGTCATCAAGGCGTGTCGCTACGACCCTGGAGTGCAGCGCACGACGGCGGAGCTCGGACGCTACTACGAGACCACGATACTGCCGGCAAGACCGCGATCGCCGCGCGACAAGGCGAAGGTCGAGGTCGGCGTGCAGATCGCCGAGCGGTGGCTCCTCGCGCGCATCCGCAACGAGACGTTCACGAGCCTCGGTGCGCTCAACGCGCGCCTCGCCGTCCTCACGGCCGACCTCAACGGGCGCACGATGCGCACGTACAAGGCGAGCCGGCGCGAGCTGTACGAGCGGCTCGACAAGCCCGCGCTCATGCCGCTGCCCGCCGAGCCCTTCGAGACGTCGGAGTGGAAGAAAGTGGGGCTCAACATCGACTACCACGTCGCGTTCGATCACCACTTCTACTCGGCCCCGTATGCCCTGCGGAATGAGGACATCGAGCTCTGGCTACGCGCGACGACGAGCACGGTGGAGATCTTCCACGGACGCGAGCGCGTCGCCGCCCACGTCCGAAGCTACGTTCGCGGCGGCTACACCACCAACCCCGAGCACATGCCGAGCAGCCCACCGGCCGCAGGCGGAGTGGACACCCTCGCGCATCCTCAGCTGGGCCGATCAGGTCGGACCTCACGCACG
>JBBQYZ010000896.1:0-1527 GCA_038208205.1 Gemmatimonadales bacterium
CCCTCCGCAACTGCTTTTATGCAACAACGCCGGTGTCAGGTGTCAGGGGAGGAGGGGCCTTGTGATGTCCCCCCGCTCCGCCTCCATCCACCCCGTGTGTGTTCAACGCTCCTCGCACTTCCCGACACCTGACACCCGACACCTGACACCTATCTGTTTGGCCACTGCGGCCACGTGCGCACCAGGGACGCTACCGCCTTCAGGCGGCGCTCGGCGAGGCGGTCGGCGGCCTCGTAGGTGGGGATACCATCGGCCTTGGCGATGTCGAAGACGCCGATGGCCGTGTCGTAGATCTCGTCGGCTTTTCGCAGCGCGCGTGGCGCGTCCCAACCCGCCAGCTCGCGGTAGACGTTGATGACGCCGCCGGCATTGGCGACGTAGTCCGGTGCGTAGAGGATACCGCGCCCGTCGAGCTCGTCTCCGTGACGCTCCCCGAGCAATTGGTTGTTCGCGGCGCCGGCGACGATCTCGACCTTGAGCTGAGGGAGGGTCTTGTCATTGATGATTCCGCCGAGGGCGCACGGGGCGAAGATGTCCGCCCTGACCCCGTAAATCTCGCCTGGCTCGACGGCTCGAGCCCCGAAGTCGGCGACCACCCGCCGCACCCGTTCTGCATCGATGTCGGTGACGATCAGAGCGGCGCCGGCCGCGTGCAGCTCCTGCGCCAGATAGTACCCTACGTGACCGCACCCCTGGATCGCGACCGACGTTCCCAAGAGGTCGTCCGAGCCCCAGCGATGATGCGCCGACGCCTGGATGGCGCGAAAGACGCCGCGCGCGGTGACAGGCGACGGATCCCCGGAGCGGCCCTGCAGGCCGGTCACGTACTCGGTCTCCATGTGGACGATGTCCATGTCGCTGGTGCTCGTTCCCACGTCCTCAGCGGTCACGTAGCGCCCGCCCAGGCTCTCGACGAAGCGGCCATGCGCGCGGAAGATCATCTCGCGACTGGTGGTCTTGTTATCACCAATGATGACCGACTTTCCCCCGCCGAGATTGAGGCCGGCGACGGCGTTCTTGTACGTCATCCCGCGAGAGAGACGGAGCGCGTCCACAATCGCCTCGTCCTCCGAGCCGTAGCTCCAGAAGCGCGTACCGCCCAGCGCCGGTCCGAGGGTGGTGCTGTGGATCGCGATGATTCCCTGGTAGCCCGCCGAGGAGTCGCTAGAGAGCACCAACTGTTCGTGCCCCATCTGCGCGAGGAGCTCGAAGAGGTTCTCTTTGGTCGGACGAGAAACGCTGGTCTCGGGAGCAATAAGAGTCATCCGTCCGCTATCCTCCTCTGGCGTACAGCTCTCGCGCGATCACGATCCGCTGTATCTCCGACGTGCCCTCGTAGATCTCGGTGACTTTGGCATCGCGGAAGAGGCGCTCTACGTGATACTCCTTCATGTAGCCGTATCCGCCCAGAATCTGCACGGCCTGCGTCGTGACCCACATTGCGGTCTCGCTGGCCAGCAGCTTGCTCATCGCGCTGAACTGGGTGATCGGCTCCCCCCGGTCCTTCGCCGCCGCTGCCGAGTACAG
>JBBQYZ010000897.1:0-1523 GCA_038208205.1 Gemmatimonadales bacterium
GTTCGGCAAGGGCGGGGTCTATACGCTGGGCCTCGAATCCCGCGCCCTGGATACGGCGGGGATGATCGCCATGCTCACCGGCTGGCTGCGCGACTACCCCATCATCTCCATCGAGGACCCGCTGGCCGAGGATGACGCGGCCGGCTTCGCCGCCTTCACCCGCGCCGTGGGCGCGAAGGTGCAGGTGGTGGGCGATGATTTCCTCGTCACCGAGGCCGCGCGCATCCACGCCGCCGCCGCCAACGGTGCCGCCAATGCAGTGCTGCTCAAGCCCAATCAGCGCGGCACGCTGAGCGAGACCCTGGAGGCATGGCGGGCGGCGCAGGCGCTCGGCTACGCGGGCATCGTCTCGGCCCGCTCCGGCGAGACCGAGGACACGACCATCGTCCACCTGGCGATCGGCTGGCAGACTGGCCAACTCAAGGTCGGCTCGTTCGCGCGCAGCGAGCGCATGGCGAAGTGGAACGAGGCCCTGCGCATCGAGGAGCGGCTCGGCGATCGCGCACGCTTCGCAGGTGGCGCCGTTTTCGGCCGCAGTCGATAGGCGACGCGCTCTCGCGCTAGGCGGTGGCGTCGCGCGCCCGGGTGAAATGGCCGAGCAGCAACGCGGCGAGCTCGTCCGGCTTCTCCTCGGCAACGAAATGGCCGCAGTCGGCGACGACTGCGCCGGTCACGTCGGCGGCGACGAGGCGCAGCGACTCTTCCCGCTCGCGGCCGCGCCCGCGTGCCTCGGCCCGGCCGCCACCGACCGCAAGCACGGGCATCGGCAGGCAGAGGCCGGCATCCAGCAATTCGCGGTTGTCGACGATGGCGCGCGGGATGTTGCGGTAGTAGGGGTCCACTCGTTTTCGGTGCAATAAGTGACGGTATGCAGAGCCAACAACGGCGCGGGTGTGGATCCGTAAGCATTGATTTGTTTGAAGTTCGTGTTCGCTCTTCAGCGCGCCGTTTGAGGCGTCAACGCGAGTTAGATATCAGCGCTCAGCGCCTTGTTTTCGCTGCAGCCCGGCACGGCACTTCGCAATAGGGGCTCCGTTTCCGTGAGCGCTTTCGGGCTTTTGCTTCGACCGGCATGCCGACGATGAAGCCAGCGTGGTTTAAGTACCGCACGGCCATGACCGAAGACGCGAGCGAGGCGAAGAGCAGGGCCAGAAGCACGAGCTCGAGCGCCAGCCGAGGCGTGAAGTTCGGCATAACGCGCCGTCTCGTCGAACGTGGCGTGCAGCGACGGTGCTGCCAGCGTGACTGTTCCCGTCAGGCCGAGCACCGCCGTCGACGCCGTCATCACGCCGACATCAGCGAGTTGCGGAGCGTTTGAACGCCCAGTATCTCGGAGCCGGCGTGAGCGGATACCGCGGCGAACCAGTCTGCCCGGAGCGTCTCGTGCGCGCTTCGCGCCAGGCGCTCCGGGCGACGATGCTTCGCCACCGTCAGCGACACTTCGTACAGGAGGAGCGCAGCGGTCGTCATCACGGCGGCGAACCATTCGAGGCTCATGCTCACAGCAAATCTCATGCTGCGTT
>JBBQYZ010000898.1:0-1517 GCA_038208205.1 Gemmatimonadales bacterium
TGTGTCCGGCATAGACGAGGTCGTCCTCGAACAGAACTCCGCCCGGAGCGGCATCGCCCTGCCGGTGTTTCTCACAGATGAAGCAACTCGCGTCGTCTGTCGTCACGGGCCCGAGTCTTTCGCAAATTCCAGTCGAGCCTCGGCAAAACGCCTCGCTCCGGCGCCTCAGCGTTGCCTTTCCACGAGCCACGCCGGCAGGCGGCACTCGCCGAAAATCACGGCAACGTTGTCGGCGGCAGGTGCGATCTCGTCGCCTTCCGAAGACCCGTCGCCCAGTACGAACTCGACGTTTCGCGCGCCGATACGCACGGATATCCACGAGCACCAAACTGCGCCTGATTCGTCCCAAGGTTCATAGTGAAGTTCAACGGACGTCACCTGTTGGCCGACCAGTTCAGCCCACGAGCTTCGGGTCGTGACGTCCCAGATCGCAACGCGTGCGTCTCTGTCTACCGCGTTGCCGAGCAACGGCAGTTCACGAAGGCCGAGCCCCTCACGCCACCCCGGCGTTTCCCATGACACTGTGAAGCGACGCCCCGTTACTGTCTCGATCTCGACGCCAAAATCGACGCTGTCACACGCTGCGTGGCGCCAGGTCGGGTCGGCCCACTCGACGTCTCGCTCGATCGCCCGCGGGCCAGTCGTAGCGTTGCGGAAATCCTCAGCTCGGTAGTCGATATCTACATAGCAAACCCGCGCGATGACCTCGCCGGCGAGGCGGCTCGCCTCTGCGCGAAACGCCCCAGCGGCCTCTGGAGTCTCGGCCGAGGACCAAGGGAACTTTTTTCGCGGCACCACTACATCATGACTGGGCAATGATCGTAAGGCACCAGCGTTAGTGGGAGCGGTCAGCGCACCATGCCCGCGGCGGAGGTGGCGGTGAAGCGCAACACCAACCGCTTGTCGTTGACCATGGCGGCGAAGTACTCGTCCAAGTCGGGGTGCGGCTTGCCCGCGGCCCGTTCGTAATACCTGGCCAAGTCCTGGCAGACCTCGTCGCCCGGCGTCTTGGCGACCGGTGACAACTCGGCAACACCATCGAGCGCGACGTAGGACCAGAAATCGTCACTGTTGATGTGCAACACGATGCGCGGATCGCGCCGGATGTTGTGGGTCTTGGCCCGATCGTCGGTGATCGAAACCTTTGCCACGGGACCGTCCATCACGTAGACGATGTTGGACGACTGCGCACGGCCGTCACCGCGCAGCGTGATCAAGACCCCTTTGGTGTGGTCGGCGGCAAAGGCAAGGGCAGCTTCGAGATCCATGTGCGCATGATTGCACGGTACGCTCACGCCGTGCTGTGCACGCTTGGTGACCTCGTCGAAGACGTGGTGGTGTGGCTGCACGAGCCCATCAACTACGGCACGGATACTCCGGCGCGGATCGTGCGCCGTCGCGGTGGCAGCGCGGCCAACGTCGCCGCGTTCGCGGCTGCCGCTTCGGGGGCGAGTCGATTCGTCGGACAAGTGGGCGACGACGACACCGGCGAACGCCTGCTCGCGGGACTACGCGCC
>JBBQYZ010000899.1:0-1516 GCA_038208205.1 Gemmatimonadales bacterium
GATCGAGGGTCTCGTCGAGGTCGGCGTCGGCGCGGATTGTTGGCGGTCCCGGTTCCATGACGTCCTCGGCGTTGGTTCCCTGAGTGGGGTCGATTCGATCGAGTCGTAGTCGCCCGAGGATGATCTTGGCGTCGTTGACGACGACGCAGAAGTCGTGACCCTCAGCGCGAACCGCGCGCGTCACTGCGACGAGCGGCGCGGTCGGCGCACAGGTAGAGATGTCCGAGCTCATGGCGTCGATGACTCGGCGAGGATGTGTTTTCGTTCCTTCGGTCGGGAGGCCCGCGGCGATCCAATCGGCCTTGCCGGCGGTGTAGTCGAAGACCGCGTATCCGAATCGTTCGAGCCGCCACGCGGCTCGGGGGCTCTTGTCTCAGAGACCGTCCCAGCAGTAGACAATGACCGGGCGACCACGATCGAGTACCTGCGCCGATTCGAGCGTGAGGGTCTTGAGGGGAAGATGGGTCGCGCCGGGCAGATGTTCCTCTTCGTACTCGTCTTGTGGCAACACATCCGCGAGTTGCTCTCCTTCGGCGACGAGTCTCCGCACCTCGGTCCGCGCGGCTGACGTGGGCATTAGACGGCCCCCGACCTAGACGGGTGGTCCGACTCGGATCCGCTCGTTACGCGAGGGCGCGCCGCTCGCCAAAACGGACACTCCAATGGCGACGACGACTGCACCCGCGAGGACGCCCCACCAGTTCCCCAGCGCCGCGCCGAGCGCACCGAGTGCACCACCGCGATCAAAGCGGGCAGCGCGCAGCACAACCCGACCGCCAGCGCGCCAATACCGACTAGTGCGGAGGTCGATACGCGTTCGTTCATCTCGACAGAGCCTTCGTGAGCTGGGCGATTGACGGAGCACCCTCGATACCGGCCTGGGTCCGATACCTCCGACACGCGAACCCCACCGGGGCAGACTCCCCCGCAAACGGGTCCGCGCCGTCGATCAAGAACGACGGTGACCCTCGAAACTCCAGCCGATCCGCTTCTTGGGGGCTCGCGACCTCCACCCGTCGAATCGTCAACGGCATCGGGCCGCAAGCTCCGAGCGCCTCGGTGAATCGCCGCCACGCAACCGTGACGTTCGGACAGCCTGCCAGGTGCTGAAACGAGATCTCCACTCCGTGACCCTAAACCCTCCTCTACAGGGGAAGGTCAAGGCCACCTAGCCTTCGCGACGTGCGGATCGGTGAAGTCGCCCGGCGCTGCGGCGTGAGCGAAAAGACCCTGCGGTACTACGAACAACACGGGATCCTCGACCCGCCTCGGCGTCTCCCCAACGGCTACCGGGGCTACACCGCCGATGTCGTCGACCGGCTCACCTTCATCCGATCCGCACAAGCGGTCGGACTCACCCTCGGAGAGATCCGCGAGGTCATCGCGTTTCGTGAACGCGGCGAGCCGCCATGCACCCACGTCCTCGGACTCATCGAACGCCACGCGGTGGAACTGACCGCTCGCATCAACGAACTCGAACAGATCCGCACCGACCTCGAAGCTCTCGCTACGCGAG
>JBBQYZ010000900.1:0-1514 GCA_038208205.1 Gemmatimonadales bacterium
AACCCGCTGTACGCGCACGCGCCGCCGCTCGGGGAGTTGCCCGCGACGGCGCTCGACGTCCGCCTCATGTGGATCATCAGCAACGCGTTCTATGTCGTCGACCACCGAATCGGAGACGCGCCGCCGCCGGCCGATCTCGACCTGCCGAGTCCCGGCAAGGGCGACACGCTGCGTTCCAGCTTCGAGAGACGCTGAGAGCCTGGGGGAGATGTGATGCAGGCTGCAAGAAGACTTCTCGGGATGCTGCTGTGGCCGCTGCGGCGGGTCCTCGACCCGCGATTCCACGACGTCACGCATCGCATCGCATCGGCGCAGCACGAGTTGCAGGTGATCCATGCCGCGGTCGACGACGTCTCGCAACGTGTCGATCAGACCGTCGGGACCTCTGTCGCCGCTCATGTCGAGGCGCTGACGTTCTTGGGTCAGGAGCTGCGTCGCACCGCGGGCGAGACCAACGACGAGTTGCGCGCGCTGCGCGCGGAGATGGGCACGCGCGCCTACGTCGATCGACTGGACAGCCTGTCGCGACACGGGCAGATCGACGACCTCGATGGCGCCGCCGCCGCGCTCATCAACCACGCGCTCAGCCATGAGGGCTTCGCAGCCCAGGCTGAACTGTGGATGAACCCACCGCTCGTCCTCGCGCACGCCGAGGGCACGGTGCGCCTGTCGGTGGTGAACGAACGCATCGTCGAGATCCCGTTTGCGATGCGGGCTTTGGGCCAGGTTCCGATCGGGGGCCGCGTGCTCGACTTCGGCAGCTCTGAGAGCCCGGTCGCGCTCGAACTGGCGTCAATCGGCTACCGCACGACAGCGCTCGATTTCCGCGCCTACCCGTTCAGCCATCCCAACCTCGAGAGCGTCGCGATGCGCCTCGAGGAATGGGACGGCGAGCCTGGGAGCTTCGATGCCGTGCTCGCCATCTCAACCGTGGAGCATGTGGGGCTCGGCTGGTACGGCGAGGCACGCGGCGCGGCTGACGCCGATCGACGCGCGGTCCAGCAACTAGCCGGGCTGCTCGTCCCCGGTGGACTGCTCGTACTTACCGTGCCCTTCGGAACCCGGTCGGTCGACGCGATGCAGCGCCGCTACGACAACGAGAAGCTCGACCAACTGCTCGAAGGACTCGAGGTGGAGGAGCGTCTCATCGTCGAGCAGACAGACCATGTGACGTGGACTCCCGTCACGGACTCGCGTGACAGCGCGGTGGCGCTGGTCACAGCGCGTACACCGGCGCCGTGACGGTTCCGGCGCGGGGCGTCTGGATCGACGCGCAGGGTGCCCAGAATCGCGAACACTTCGACCGCGGCATCCCGCGCTACGTCACCGAGCACCTGCGCGCGATCGTGCACCTTGCGCCCGAGGTCATCCGTGCCGTCTCGCTCAACCCCGCGCTGCCGCTCACGGGCAACCTCGATTGGCTCGTGGGATCGGACGTCATGTCCTGGAGCGGCTCGCGCCCTGCGCAGCCGTATCCCGCCATCTACCACGTGACCTCACCGTTCGAGTTGTCG
>JBBQYZ010000901.1:0-1510 GCA_038208205.1 Gemmatimonadales bacterium
CTACGATGCAGCCGTCGGCGGCGGCGTTCCCGTGCTGCGACTGCTCGACGACGCGCTCGGCGCCGGAACGCCGACCAGGGTCCGCGGCATCCTGAACGGCACGTCGAACTTCGTGCTCACGCGGCTCGAGGAAGGCGCCACCCTCGAGTCGGCACTGCGCTCGGCGCGCCATGCAGGATTCGCCGAGGCGGATGCGTCGCGCGACCTGGATGGGCGCGACGCGGCGGCGAAGCTGGCGCTCGTGGCGTGGGCGGCGTTCGGGGTCGAGCCGGAATCGGTGACAGTGCGACGGCGATCGCTCCTTCCCGATCCCCAGCGTTACGTGACACTCGCCGAGCGCTTCGAGCGCACGGTGCGGCAGGTGGCCGAGACCGCGCTGGTGGACGGCGAGGTGGTATCGATCGTGGAGCCAGTACTGGTGGAGCAGGGGAGCGCCCTGGCGCGCACGCGCGACGAGCAGAACCGCATCGAGGTGCACACGGGGTGGAGCGCGCCCCTTTGCGCGTCGGGGCCGGGCGCCGGTGGTCTGCCGACGGCGACGGCGCTGCTCAGCGATCTGCTCGTGTCGCGCGCGCCGGCGCGCCGCCCCGCTCGCCGCTGCGGCGATTGCCCCGACGCGCGGCGGTCATGGTGGGCAATCGAGGTGATCGGCGCGCCGGCATTGCTGCATCGGCACGTGCCGCTGCCTGGCGTGGTACACACGGACGCGACGGCTCGGATCTCGTGGGCGATCATCGAGGGCGCGACTGCTGAGGAGACCGATGACCTGCTTCGCCGACTGGACGGCGAAGGTGCCAGTCCAATTGCCGTGCGGTTCGACGATGCAGACGCGCCGAGCACGAGAGGGTGCGCGTGAACGCGACGTTGCTACGGACCGACCGCGACGCACCGGCGCACGAATGCGTGGGGGCGCCGGGCGCACCGGTCCTGCTGGCGCTCGGCGGCATCTCGGCCAACCGTCACGTCGTGTCGCACCGCGGCGACGCGACCGCGGGGTGGTGGGAAGGGCTGGCGGGCGAAGCGCGACCGCTCGACCTCACAGCTCAACGCGTGCTGGGCGTGGATTATCTCGATGGTGGCCGTGACGGCGACGGGCGACCGGCCCGCGTGGTGACGACACGGCAACAGGCCGAATGGATCGTGGCGCTGCTGGATGATCTCGGGATGGAACGCCTGCAGGCGGTCATCGGCGCGTCATACGGCGGGATGGTGGCGCTTGCCCTCGCCGAGGGATGGCCGGAACGCGTCGAGCGGCTCGTCGTGATCAGCGCGGCACACGAGACCACGCCGATGGCGACGGCGCTGCGCGTCGCGCAGCGCCAAGTCGTGGAGCTCGGGCTAGCGACGGGCAACGCGGATGAATGCATGGCGATCGCGCGCGGGATCGCCATGACCACTTATCGCTCCGCGCGAGAGTTCGACGAGCGCTTCAGCCTGGAGCCGACGTTTGGCGAGCGCGGCGCGGAGTTCGACGTCGAGCGCTACCTGCGGCGCGCCGGACAGCGCTTCG
>JBBQYZ010000902.1:0-1509 GCA_038208205.1 Gemmatimonadales bacterium
TCACTTCGAGTCCACCGCCCTTGTCCCACCTCGCGCTCGGCGACGATGGCCTTCGCGATGTATTCGCCTCGGGCTGATGCGACGGCGTTGAGCTCATCCACGGCGCGCGGTGAAGTCCAGCCGGCGAAGTACGGCGCGCAAACGGCCTTGAACGTCTTCGTATTGCGGGGTCCGTCAAGCCAGAATCGCTCGCCTCGCTGGTGCAGGCTGATCACCTGCGTCAGGCCGAGGTACAGCGTTGCGTGCCCCACGCGCTCGCCGGCATCCCCAGCGAATGCCCGGACGTGCAGGTCCAGCATCGGCTCCGTCTTTGCCAACTCGACGAGATCGTGGAACGCGCCACCCGGGGCGAGCGCTGCTCGAAGCTCCGGCGGGCCCACCCTGCGAAACGAGCAGTCAGGAGTCTGAGCTTGCGCCGCCACGTCCACGATCCTCGCGCAAGAGGCGGCGGATCACCAAGCGGCACCGACCACCGGTGAGAGACTCCGTCTCGGCGTCAGATCTCGTTCGGGCGCCCGACCACATTCACATGCTCGCGCTTGCCGACGGCACCCTGGTCCTCGCGGCCACCGATCTCACCAACCACCTCGCGTGCGCGCACCTGACGCAGCAGCGACTGGGTGTCGTTCGCGGTGAGCGTTCCAAGCCGCGTCCCGCCGATGATCCGCACGCCGAGCTGATCCGGGAGCGTGGTCAGCGCCACGAGGATGAGCAGCTGGTCCGGCTGAGCGCCGAGTGCGGCGGGCACTTCGATCTCTCGACCGAGAATGCTCCCTACTCGCGCGAGGAGCTCGAGCTCGCCGCGGCTGCAACGACCGCCGCGATGCGCGACGGCGCGCCGCTGATCTACCAGGCGCAGTTCTTCGACGGCCGCTGGCAAGGGCGCGCCGACTTCCTGCGACGCATCCACGAGTCGTCGGCGCTGGGCGCGCACGCCTACGAGGTCCTCGACACCAAGCTCGCCAAGCAGATCAAGCCCACGGTCGTTCATCAGCTGAGCCTCTACAACCGGATGCTCACCGAGGTCCAGGGATTCGACGCGCGCTACGCGCACGTGGTGCTTGGCACGGGTGAGATCGAGACGATCGATCTCGCGCGCTACGCCGCGCTGCACCGCCGTGTCACGCGGCGCCTCGAGGACGTCGCCGCGGCTCCGGCGATCGCCACCTATCCAGAACCCGTCTCGCACTGCGCGATCTGTTCGCTGGCCGACGAGTGCCGCCAGCGACTGATCGCCGACGACCACCTCAGCCTCGTCGCCGGCGCGCGACGCGATCAGCGCGAGCGTCTCGTCAGCGGCGGCATCCCCACCATGCACGCGCTCGCCACCACCGAGCATGTGGACCCGATGCCGTTGCGGCCCGAGCGCTACGACCTGCTGCACCATCAGGCGGACTTGCAGGTGCGATCCCGCGACAGCGGCGAGCTGCTGCATCGTCACCTTGAGCCCAAGCGCGCATCCGGCTACGTATTGCTTCCAGACCCCAGCCCGGGCGACGTGTTCTTCGA
>JBBQYZ010000903.1:0-1507 GCA_038208205.1 Gemmatimonadales bacterium
TGCTCGCCGGCGTCACCATGTGGTCCTGTGCCGAGATCACGAGCAGCGTCCGCGCGCGCACCTCGCCCGCCGCGCGCTCGAGCGATCCGCCGAATGGCGCGCTCACGTCGTGACCCAGCATTGCGCGCAGCTGCGACGCCCAGTCCCATGGGTCGAATCGCGCCCGCAGCACGGCCGCCGCGCGCGCCACCAGCAGCGCCGCGCTGTCGGGCAGGGTGCGGTTCACGTACGCCGGCGTCTGCAGCGCCAACGTCTGGATCCCCTCCAGGATCGACAGCAGCGAGTCGCGCGGCACGCCGGCCGGCACGCTGCTCTCGATCGCCGTCAGCTCGGTGCCCCACAACACCCGGTCGTACGCCGCGGTGCGCGGCGTCGGCACGATCGCCACCACTCGCTCGGCGTAGTCGGGGAACTGCACGCTCCACTGCAGCGCCTGCATGCCGCCCATCGAGGCGCCCATCACCGCGCGCACGCGCACCAGCCCCAGCACGTCGTGCAGCAGCCGGTGCTGCGCCGACACGAGGTCGCGCATGGTGAAGTGCGGAAACGCTGCATCCCGCTGCACCGCGCTCGTGGAGGGCGACGATGACTCCCCGTTGCCGAACGCGTCGATCGCGATCACGTGATAGCGCGTGGTGTCCACCAGCGCGCCCGGTCCCCCCACGTAGAACCCCACGAGACTGCCGGTGCGGCCCAGGAACCAGGTCGTCAGCACCACCACGTTGTCGCGCGCCGGCGCGAGCGCGCCATACGTGCGGTACGCCACGCGACACTCCACGATCTCTCCACCGCCCTCGAGCGGGCAGCGGTCGAACCGCGCCACCGCGGGTGGTGGAGCCGGCGCCTGCGCGCTCACCGGCACGGGCAGCACTGACGGCCCGAGCACGACGAGCGACGCCAGCGCAGATCGGATGAGGAGTCGCATGCCGAAAGCTCGCACCTCCACCCACCCGCCGCGAGCGTGCGGCAACTCACCTACCCACCTACCCACCTACTGACCAACCGCGACGCAGTCGCCCCGGCTCGCCTCTTGATAGCATCTTCCGCCATGAACCAGAACGAACCGGCATCGCCCGCCCCGATCGACCCCGACCCCGCCGGCCCACAGTCCGGCCCCGAGCGGCGACTCGGCGAACGTGGACGGCTCGGCAGGATCTGAAACCTCTTCTTTCGCGGGCTGCGCACGGTGGGGGGGCACGCGGGAAGCTTCTACAGCGCGGTCGGGATCTTTCTCACCGTCGGCGCCGTGATCGCCCTCGCCGGTACCTGGGTCTTCTCTCGTCTGGCCGACGCGGTGCGCGAGGGGGCCACCCAGGGGTTCGACGAGTCGGTGCTGCGCTGGTTCGGCGCGCACCAGACGACGCAGCTCACGACCATCGCGCTCGAGCTCACCTACCTCGGTACGGGCTCGGTGGTGCTGATGATCGTCGGCGTGGCGGCGCTCTTCCTCTGGCACACGGAGCACAAGCACTCGGCGCGCCTCCTGCTCGCCGCGGTCGCCGGCAAC
>JBBQYZ010000904.1:0-1502 GCA_038208205.1 Gemmatimonadales bacterium
CCAGTGTGTCACGAGCGTCTGAGGAGGAGTTGATGTAGCAACACCTATCGAAGGCGGTGCTGTGCAAGAGATGGAGGCTTGTTGGCCCTCCAGCGTCGGCCTCTCGGGGGCGGGCGCTAAACCACCCTGTGCTGCGTTGGCTGAAGACCGTCGTGGTGAGCGACAGGGAGAAGGCGCGGCGTTGATCGCGTCAGGTGGGGACCCGGGAAGACGTTCCAGAATCGTTCGGCCAGGCCGTTTGGCGTGGCCGGGCGTCGCTGTTGAGGCGTCGAAAGGCTTAGTTGACATCGAAACCGGGGGTCCTTGGATTGCCTTCGGGATGAGCTTGGCGGGTGCCCGTGCTATTGGCCAGGTGGTGTCCGGCGTAGAGGCGGCGTGAGTCCGGTCTGCGGCTCTTGCATGGAACGTGAGAAGGCGAGCGTCGATATGGCCGCCCGGGGCCGCATGGCCCGAGGGCCGCGAGAGGGAGCGTGCCGAGGCAGAAAACCGAAGGCATTGAGTACCGGTGCGACGCTCGCCGGCGGACCGGCTTGTAGTAGCTGTGAGATCGCTGCTCGCTGGGGTGGCGGTGGAGCGAAGGGGCCGGCTGACGAGGAATGTCGATTCGATCAACCAGGACGCTGTGTTCTGGGAGGAAGCGAAGTTGAGCATGCCAATGTCGCAGGACAAGCCGTTTGTGATTCCCAAGCAGGCAGTCTGGGATGCGTATCGGCGGGTCGCGGCCAACAAGGGCGCGCCGGGGGTGGACGGGCGGACGCTCGGGGAGTTCGAGGCTGATCTTGGGGACAACCTCTACAAGATCTGGAATCGGATGAGCTCGGGGTCGTACTTCCCGCCGCCGGTGCGAGCGGTGCAGATCCCCAAGGCGCATGGCGATGGGGTCCGGGTGCTCGGCGTGCCGACGATCGCTGACAGGGTCGCTCAGACGGTGGTGGCTATGCATTTGACGGAGCGGGCGGAGCCTCGGTTTCTGTCTGACTCCTATGGCTACCGGCCGGACAAGAGCGCGCTGGAAGCGGTCGGGGTGTGCCGGGAGCGGTGCTGGAAGCACGACTGGGTCATCGATCTGGATGTCCAGAAGTTCTTCGACACGGTGCCGTGGGACCTCGTCGTCAAAGCGGTCGCGGCGGTCACCGACAGCCGCTGGGTGCTGCTGTATGTCAAGCGGTGGCTGTCCGCGCCGCTGCAGCATCCCGATGGGACCCTTGTGCAACGCGGGAAGGGGACTCCGCAGGGTTCGGCGGTCTCGCCGATCCTGGCGAACCTGTTCATGCACTACGCGTTTGATGCGTGGATGGCCCGGGAGTTTGCGGGCTGCCCGTTTGAGCGCTATGCCGACGATGCTGTCGTGCACTGCACGAGCAGGCGTCAAGCAGAGGCTGTGCTTGACGCGATCGCCACGCGGATGAGCGAGGTCGGGCTGGCGCTTCACCCCGACAAAACGCGGGTCGTCTATTGCAAGGACGACACGCGGCGGGGCGAGCACGAGCACACCTCGTTTA